>CAYVPL010000174.1:0-5828 GCA_964453755.1 uncultured Planctomycetales bacterium | reverse complement strand
CCGTCGGACCTGCTCGGGACTCACGTCTATCATCCGCAAACCGGGGCTTGGACCGTCCGGGAAGGGCCGGTGTTCGCGCACTTCGTGCTGGCGGACGAAATCAACCGCGCGCCGGCCAAGGTGCAGTCGGCGCTGCTCGAAGCGATGCAGGAGCGGCAGGTTTCGCTGGCCGGCGAAACGCGGGCGCTGCCGAATCCGTTCCTGGTGCTGGCCACGCAGAATCCGGTCGAGCAGGAGGGCACCTACCCGCTGCCGGAGGCGCAGGTGGACCGTTTCATGCTGAAGGTGGTGGTCGGCTATCCGAGCAAGGAAGAGGAGAATCGCATCGTCGAGCGCATGGCCACTTCCGCCGCGAAGCCCGCCGCGCGCACGGTCGCTTCGCCGCAGCAATTGTTGAGCGCGCGCGCCGCTCTGGATCTCGTGCGCGTGGACGAAAAACTGCGCCGCTACGCCGTGGACGTGGTGCACGCCACGCGCCGGCCCGGCGAGGTCGGCCTGCCGCAGCTCGCGAAGCTGATCCTCTACGGCGCTTCGCCGCGCGCCTCGATCGCGTTGGTGCAGGCGGCGCGCGCCCGCGCTTTTCTGGCCGGCCAGGCCTACGTCACGCCGTTTGACGTCAAAGCCGTCGGCCTCGACGTGCTGCGCCATCGCGTCGTCACCAGCTACGAGGCCGAGGCCGAAGGCCTGCGCTCTGAGCAGTTGGTGCAGCAGATCTTCGACGCCGTTCCGGCGCCTTAGCCGATGGCGGACGCGGCCTCCCCCGGGCTCACGGAGCTCCTGCAGGAGGTCCGGCGCATCGAGATCCAAAGCTCACGGCTGGCTTCCGACCTGCTCTCCGGCGGCTACCGCTCGGTCTTCCGCGGCTCGGGGGTCGAGTTCGAGGAGGTGCGCGAGTACGCCGAGGGCGACGATCCGCGCAGCGTGGATTGGAGCGTGACGGCGCGCATGGGCCGGCCCTACGTGCGCAAGTACAAGGAAGAGCGTCAGCGCACCTTCGTCTTTCTCTTCGACTTGTCCGCTTCCATGGAAGGAGGCTTCGGCGCGCTCAGCCTGCGCCAAACCGCCGCGCGCGTTGCCGCCACCCTGGCTTTGGCGGCCGTGCGCGGCGACGATCGCGTCGGCTTGCTGGCCTTCGGCGCCGCCGTCGAGCGCTTCGTGCCGCCCGGCAAAGGCCTGCCGCATGCGCTGCGCATCCTGCGCGATTGCCTGGCACTGCCGGCGCGGCCGGGACCCGCTTCGCTCGGACTGGCGCTCGAGCACGCGACGCGCGTGCTGCGCCGCCGCGCCATTCTGTTCGTGATGAGCGATTTTCTGTCCGAGGACTGGTCCGGCCCGTTGGCCCGTTGCGCGCAGCGGCACGATCTGATCGCCGTGCGCCTGCTCGCGCCCGAACTCGAGCCGCCGGCAGGGGAGCGGATGCTGTTGCGCGATCCGGAAAGCGGCCAGCGCGCCGCGGTGGACTGGCGCGACGCGGTCAGCCGCGCCGCCTACGCGGGCCGGGTGGCCGAGTGGAGCGCGCGCACCGACTTCCATCTGCGGCGCGCCGGCGTCGAGTGGATGAACGTGCCGGCGCCGCGCGCCGCCGGCCGCGACGACCTCGCCAAGGTCATCCTCGATTTCTTCAGCCGGCGCGAGCGCCGGGAGACGCGGGGATGATCCGTGGCGCCGGATGGATGGCAGCCGGCATGCTCGCCGCTTGCGCGCCGCAGCAGTCGGCGCCGGCCGCGCCGCTGCGGCTGCAGATTTCGGCCACCGAGTGCACGCTCGGTCAGCCTTTGCTCCTCACCGTCCAGCGCGAGTGGGCGAGCGGAAGCCCGCCGGCGCCCTGGGATCCGGCCAGCCTGGAGCCTCTGCGGCTTGAGCGGACCGGCGCGCAGCGCCAAATCTTCGGCGAGCTCGTGCGGGAGACTCTGCAGTATCGCGCCGTGGCCTTCGCGGCCGGTGAGTTGGACTTTCCGCCGCACTTTCGCCTGCGAGTGCGCTCCGATCTGCCGGCCGACGATGCCGGCGAGCCGGAGGCGCCGAGCGCGCTGAGCGCGGGCGGCTCGCGCGCATGGCTCCTGCTCCTGCTGCTGCCGCTGCTGGGCTTCGCGATGGTGCGCGCACGGCGGCGGCACGCGCCTGCGGCTGCGGAACCGGCGCCGCCGCCCGGCGCCGCCCGGCGTCTCCGTGATCTGGACGCCCAGTCGGCGGATTTTCCCGCCGAACTGCTCGCCGTGCTGCGCGATCGGCTCGCCGAGCGGGCGGGCGTCCGGGCGCCCGGACGCCTCGCCAGCGAGCTGCTGGCCAGCGACCCGGGTCTCGCTCCGCCGGCGCGCGCGCAGCTTCTGGAAATTGTCAGGCAATGCGAAGAGCAGCGCTACGCCGGCTTGACGCGGACTCCGGACCAGCGCCGGTCTGACCTGGCCGCCGTCGCGGCCCTGACGGAGGACGAGGCGTGATCCTGCGCGAGCCCTGGATGCTGGCGCTGGCGCTGCTGATCCCTCTGGCGCTCCTGTGCCAACGCCGCGCCGGCGCCGCAGCGATCCTCTTCGCTCCCAGCCGCTTCCTGGATCCGCCGTTGCCGCGGCGCCGGCGCGCCCCCTGGCTGGCAGTGGCGCGCATTCTGTCCTGGCTCGGCCTTGGATTGACGACGCTGGCGCTGGCGCGGCCGGCGGAACGCGCGCTCCTGCCGCAACGCAGCCTGGGTGTGGAGATGGTGCTCTGCCTCGACGCTTCTTCCTCGATGGCCGCCCGCGATCTCGACGCCGCGCGCAGCCGATTGGAGGTGGCGCAGGACGCCGCAGCCCGCTTCGTCGCGGGCCGCCCCGACGATCGCATCGGCTTGATCCGCTTCGCGCGCTGGCCTGACTTCCTGTGCCCGCCCACTTTGCATCACGCCGCTCTCGCCGAAATTCTGGGCGCGGCGCGCATGGTCGAGCGCGACGGCCCCGAAGACCTGACCGGCATCGGCGCGGCCGTGGCGCGCGCGTCGGAGGTGCTCGAGCGCAGCGCCGCGCGTTCGCGGCTGATCATCCTGCTGACCGACGGCGCCGAGACGGTGGCGACGGCGCAGGCGCGCGACGCCATCACGCCGGAGGAGGCTGCGGAGTACGCCCGCGCAGCGGGCATTCGCGTCTATCCGATCCTGATCGGCCGGGAAGGCGGAGGCGCCGCGACTTCCCAACTCTTGGCGGAGAGCACCGGCGGCCGCGCGTTCAGCGCGGAGGACGCGGGGGCCGTCACCGAAGTGTTCGCGGCGATTGACGAACTCGAGAAGTCAGAGCTCGCCGAACCCCGCTATGCCTACGACGATCGCTTCCTGCCGGTCCTGGCGGCCGCGCTGACCCTCCTGATTCTCGGCCGGCTGCTGCGCGCGCGGCTGGAGCCGCTGCCGTGAGCCTCGGCGACCTCTTTCTGCTGCCGCAGGCCTGGCCGGTCCTCCTGACCGCGCCTTTGACCTGGCTGGCGCTGCGCCGGCTGCGCCAGCAGCGCGCGCGCCGCGCCGCGGCGGCGCTGGGGCCGCGCGCCGCGCAACTGGCCGCCGAAGCCCGGCCGGAACTCCGCCGCCGCGCCGACGCTTGGTTTGCCTCCGGCGTGCTGCTGGCAGGACTGGCGCTGATGCAGCCGGCGGGCGGCGCCGCGTCGAGCGAAACGGATCCTGGCGCCGCCGATCTGCTGATCTGCCTCGACGTCTCGCGCTCCATGCTGGCGCGCGATCTTGCGCCCACGCGTCTAGCGCGCGCCCAGGACGAGATCCGCGGCCTGGCGGCGCGCGCGCAGGGCGATCGTCTCGGCCTCGTCGCCTTCGCCGGCGAGGCGCGCCTGCTCGTGCCGCTCACGCAGGATCTGCAACTCTTCGCGGAGCTCCTGAGCCTCGCCGAGCCGGGCAGCGCCGGCCGCGGCGGCACGAATCTGGGCGCCGCGCTGGACGCAGCTCTGACCGCGTTCGACGGCGCCGGCGGGCGCCGCGGCGCCATTCTGCTGCTGACCGACGGCGAGGATCTGGAAGGCAGCGGCGCGCGCGCGGCCGAGCGCTGCGCCGCGCGCGGCATTGCCGTGCACTGCCTGGCCCTCGGCAGCGCGCAGGGCAGCAAGATCGTGCTCGCCGGGCAGCAGGGCGAAGAATTCCTGCGCGACCGGAGCGGCGCCGAAGTCGTGAGCGCCGCCGATCTCGACGGCTTGCGCGCCATCGCCGGCGCCACGGGCGGCCGCTTCCTCGAAGCGTCGGCGACGCCGGAGGCGCTCGTGCAGATCTACGAGAGCGCCGTGCAGAGCGAGCGCGCCTCGGCGGCGCAGGGCGCGGGACCGCCGCGCCGCGCCAATCTCTTCGCCTTGCCCTTGCTCGCGGCCTTCCTGCTGTGGATGCTTGAACTCGCGCTCGCGGGGCGCCCGCGCGCATGAAGCAACTGCTCCGCGCGGGCTTCCTGCTGCTGCTCATCCTCGCGCTGCCCGCCTGCGGCGCGGGCGACTCGGCGGCGCGCTCCTGGAATGCGGCGCTCGCGGCTCTCGCCGCGGGCGACCTGCAGGCGGCGGAGATCGCCGCCGAAAAATCCGCCGCTGCGGGCGGGCGTCCGTTCACGGCCCGCCGCGACTTCCTGCTGGCTCTCACATCCTGGCAGCGCAGCGTCGCCGCCGAAGCGCGCGCCGGCATTCCCGGGGCCGCCGCCTCGGCCTATGGTCGCGCGTTGACGGAGGCGCGGGAGGCGCGTCAGCACGCCGAGCGCGCCATTCTGGCCCATGACGACGATTGGCCGGCTGCGCGCCGCAATCTCGAGCGCATCCAGGCGCGGGTCGCGCGCTTGCAGTCTTTGCACGAGGCGGCCTTGCGCGATCCCAGCGCCAATCGACCGCCGCCGCCGCCCAAGGAAGAGTCCGCAGGCAACGAGCGACTCCTCGAGCGCCTGGGCCGGCAGGAGGAGCAGAAGCGCAGCGTGCGCCGCGCCGCCGCAGCCAGCGCCCCCGGAGCGGTGGAGCAGGATTGGTGATGCTCGCCGCCGTTCTCGCCCTGCTGCATTGCGCCGCGCAAGATCCCGTGCAGGTGGAAGTGCGCGCCGCGCGCGGCGAATACTTCGTGCACGAATCCATTCCGATCGAAGTGCGCATCGGCGTCGCGCAAGATTTTTTGGAGCGCGGTCTGCTGCAGCCCTTCCATCGGCACCTGGATCTGCCGCTGCTGCTGGAGGCATCCTGGCTACCCGCCGTCCCGTCCGGCGACGACGACGGCTTCCGCTTCGCGCTCAACGGCGCCGAGGCCTGGGCGCAGGCCGACGGCGCCGAACTGCGCGAGGGCCGCGCCTGGTCCTTCTACACCTATCGAGCCGTGCTGCGCGCCGATGCGCCCGGTGCGCTGGACTTGCCGGCCCTGGCTTTGCGCTACGCCGTGGGCACGGGCTTTCGCGAGGACCCGATTCGCGGACGCGTCGCCGCCGGACGCCTGGACCGGCAAATCGCTTCCGAGCCGCTGCGTTTGACCATCCTTGCGCTGCCGGTGGCAGGCCGCCCCGCGGGTTTCCGCGGCGCCGTCGGACAATTCGAGATCGCCGCCGCAGCGGCTCCGCTCGAACTCGCGCCCGGCGATTCCTTGACCCTGCGCCTGACGATTCGCGGCGCCGCGCCTGCCGGCAGTTTCGAGCCGCCGGATCTCGCGCGCTGGCTGGGCTTCGAGTTGCGCGGACAACTCGACGACCGCGGCAGCCCCGTCCGGATCGTGCAGTACGAGTTCGTGCTGCGCGACGCCCGCGCTGCGGCCGTTCCTGCCGTCGAGTTCTGCTACTTCGATCCTGCGCCGCCCGCGGGTCGGCGATGGACGAACCGGAAGACTTGATGCAGCTCGTGCTCGGCATGAG
>CAYVPL010000173.1:0-5839 GCA_964453755.1 uncultured Planctomycetales bacterium | reverse complement strand
CCGGCGTGCAGCCAGAAGCCTTCCTCGGCGCGGGTCTCGCGCACTTCGAAGGCCGTCACGCTGCCCACGTCCAGGCTGCCGGAGTCGCCGACCTGGCCGCCGCCCTCGGCGTAGAAGGGGCTGCGATCGAGCACCACCGCGGCTTCCATGCCCGCGGCGACGCTTTCCACCAGCACGTCCCCCACCACGCAGGCCAGCACCCGGGCCGGACTGCGGTCCTGCTCGTAGCCGGTGAAGGCGGTGGGCGCGATGCCGGCGTGGCGCAACTTCACCGCCAGCGATTCGGCGAAGACCTCGCCGCTCATGTCGCTGCCGGCGCGGGCACGCTCGCGCTGCTCTTCCATGGCGGCCTGGAAGCCGCCTTCGTCGTAGGTGAAGCCGTGCTCGCGCACCACCACCTCGGTGATGTCCGACGGAAAGCCGAACGTGTCGTGCAGCTCGAAGGCGACGCGGCCGGGGAAAATCGACGAGCCGCGCTGGCGCTTCAACTCGTCGAGCGCCGATTCCAGGCGCGCGATGCCGCGATGGAACACTTCGCGGAAGCGTTCTTCTTCCGCGGCGGTGAGCGCCTGAATGGTGGAAGCCTGCTCGCGCAGCTCCGGATAGGCCGCAGCCATGCTGCTTTGCAGCGCCGGCAGCAATTCGGCCAGGAAGGGCCGTTGGATGCCGAGCTCCAGGCCGTCGCGCACCGCGCGGCGCAGAATCTTGCGCACCACGTAGCCGCGCCCTTCGCGGCCCGGCGCGGCGCCGTCGGCGATGCAGAAGAAAACGGCGCGGGCGTGATCGGCGACCCGGCGCATGCGCACGTCCATCGCCGCATCCGCTCCGTAAGTGCGGCCGCTGATCTGCTGAATGGCCTCCAGCAGCGGCGCGAAGACGTCGGTGCCGAAGTTGTTCGGCACGCCCTGCGCCACGGCGGCAATGCGCTCAAGTCCCAGGCCGACGTCGATGTTCTTGCGCGGCAGGGGCTTCAACTCGCCGCCGTCGCGGCGGTCGTATTGCGTGAACACGCAATTGCCCACCTCGAGGAAGCGGCTGGGCAGGGACTTCAAGCCCGCCGCGGCCGGCAGCGGCGGGCCCGGCGTCTGGTCCCAGTAGATTTCCGAGCAGGGGCCGCAGGGGCCGTTCGGCCCGGACGAGGGCGCCGAGGCCGGCCAGAAGTTTTCGTCCTCGCCGAAGCGGAAGATGCGCTCGACCGGCAGCCCGACGAGGTCGCGCCAGATCTGGAAGGCCTCTTCGTCCTCGTGGAAGACGGTGACGACGAAGCGATCCTGATCCCAGCCGAGCACGGAGGTGAAAAACTCCCACTCCCAGGGAATCGTTTCCTTCTTGAAGTAATCGCCGAAGGAAAAATTGCCGAGCATTTCGAAGAAGGTGTGGTGGCGCGGCGTCGCCCCCACGTTTTCCAAGTCCGGCACGCGCAGGCACTTCTGCGAGGTGGTGACGCGCGTCAGCGGGCGTCCGCGGCCCAGGAACTCGTCCTTGAACTGGTTCATGCCCGCCCCGGTGAAGAGCAGGGTCGGGTCGTTGCGCGGCACGAGCCCGTCGGAGGCCATGCGCAGGTGTCCCCGGGCTTCGTAGAAGCCCAGGAACGCCTCGCGAATTTCAGCGACGCTGCGCGCTTGACCCATGACGGACGACGATGAAGCGAAGCCGCCGCCGAACTAGCGGCGGGACTTCACCGGAGCCTTGCCTCCCTTGGCGCCCTTCCGGTCATCGCTCGATCCGGCCTCGGCGACCAGGGATTCGGCGGCCGGAGCGGCTTTCGCCGGCGCGACGGCCGTGGCGCTGTGGAGTTTGTTGCGCAAGGTGGCGCTGATTTCGGCCAGCAACTCGGGGTTTTCAACCAGCAGCTTGCGCGCCGCCTCCCGGCCGTTGCCGAGGCGGATCTCCTCGCGGCCTGGCGGGCAGTAGGACAGCCAGGCGCCGGACTTCTTGATGATCTCCTGGGTCATACCCAGGTCGAGGACGTCGCCCTCGGTGCTGATGCCGGAGCCGTAGAGGATGTCGAACTCGGCGCGGCGGAACGGCGGCGCGACCTTGTTCTTGACCACCGTCACCTTGGTGCGGTTGCCGATGAATTCCTCGCCGTCCTTGATGGCGCCGATCCGGCGCACGTCCATGCGCACGGAGGAGTAGAACTTCAGCGCGCGGCCGCCGGGCGTGGTTTCCGGATTGCCGAACATCACGCCGATTTTCTCGCGCAGCTGGTTGATGAAGATCACCACCGCTTCGGTGCGGCCGATGATCGAAGTCAGACGGCGCAGCGCCTGCGACATCATGCGCGCCTGCACGCCGACGAAGGAGTCGCCGATGTCGCCCTCCATCTCGGCCTTCGGCACCAGCGCCGCCACGGAATCCACCACCACGACGTCCACGGCGCCGGACTTGATGAATTGCTCGGCGATGTCCAAGCCTTCTTCGCCGGTGCTCGGTTGCGCCAGCAGGAACTGCTCGCCGTTGACTTTCACGCCCAGCTTCTTCGCGTACTCGGGATCGAAGGCGTGCTCGGCGTCGATGTAGAGCGCGAAGCCGCCTTCCTTCTGCGCTTGCGCGATCACGCTCATGGCCAGCGTGGATTTGCCGCTGGACTCAGGGCCGTAGAGCTCGACGATGCGGCCGCGCGGCAGGCCTTTGCCGCCGAGCGCCTCGTCCAGCGAGAGCGAGCCGGTGCCGACGCCCGTGATGGGGCCGCGCATTCCTTGGCTGAGGTTGATGAGAGCTTCGGCGCCGTAGTCCTTGTGAACTTGGGCCAGGGCCGCCTGGATTGCTTTGCTGCGCTCGCCGGCGGTCGCAGTGGGAGTGTCGGTAGTCTTTTTTTGTGCCACGGGGATGTCCTCTTTGGAAGGGCAGTGTAGGAGGAGGCGGACCTCCGCGGCCAGGGCGACCGCTCCAGGAACCACGCGCCCGGCCGGGCCGGGTTACACCGAGTCCGGGCGCCTCCTAGGCCACCGTCACGAAGCTGCGCAATTCGGCGGCGCGCCGATCCAGTTCGGCCCGGTCCGCGGCTTCCAGACCCCGGGTCGAGAACTGCTCCACCGTCACGGAAGCGCAGACCGTCCCGTCCATCATGGCCCGGCGCAGGGCGGGCAGATCCGAGCGGCCTTGGGCGGTCAGGGAACCCAGGAGGCCTCCGGCGAAGGAGTCCCCCGCCCCGGTCGGGTCCACGACCTGGGTGGTCGGGTAGGCCGGCAGGCTGAAGCGCCCGCCCGGGGCGAAGAGGAAGGCGCCGTGCTCCCCTTTCTTCAAGACGACGATGGGCGGGCCCATCTTCTGCAGGTGGGCGCCGGCCGCGACCAGGTTGCGCTCGCCGGTCAGCATGCGCGCCTCGGCGTCGTTCAGGACGATGCCGTCCAGGCGCGGCAGCAGGGCCTCGAGGGCCGGGCGCTGGGTGCGGATCCACAGGTTCATGGTGTCGGCCCAGACCTGCGCCTGGGGGAAGCGCTCGCGCAGCTGGAGCTGGACGTCGGGGCCCATGTTGGCGAGGAACACGGTCTTCGCCCCCAGGTAGGAGGCCGGCACTTCCGGCGGCAGGGCCAGCACGTTGAGTTGCGTCTCCAGGGTGATGGCCTCGTTCATCTCCCCTTCGTACCGGCCGCGCCAGCGGAAGTTGGGCTGGTCCCGGAAGATGCGCAGGCCGGACAGATCGGCGCCGCGCCGGCGCAGCGGCTCCCAGGCGGCGTCGGGAAAATCGTGGCCGACGTTGGCCGCGACCTGCACCTTCGTGAAGTGCGAGGCGGCCAGCGCGAAGTAGACGGCCGAACCGCCGACGACGCCGGTGACGCGCCCGGCCGGGGTTTCGACGTCGTCGAGGCCGACGGATCCGAACACGACCAAGCTCATGACAACTCCTTGTTCTGACGTTCGCGCCCAAAAGCCCACAGGCCGCCGCCGACCAGGCCCCAGCCGACTTGCGTGGCCAGGCGGAAGAGCACGGAGGAAGCGACGCCGAGCGTGAAGCCGGCGCCGTAGCGGGCGAAGAAGAATCCGTAGAGCGTTTCGCCCAGGCCCCAGCCGGCGGGCGCCAGCGGCAGGGCGGTGACGGTCTGCACCACGGGGAAGACGACGGCGGCGTCGTCGAAGGCGAGTTCCGCGCCGAGCGCGCGCGCGAAGCACCAGAAGGACAGGATGCCGCAGGCCTGGATCGGGAAGGAGACCAGCAGGGCCTCCAGCAGCGCGCGCGGGTGCTTGCGGTACACCGTCAGCGCGCCGTCCACTTTGGCGATGATGGCTTGGCCCGGCAGGCGCGCCAGCAGCGCGTCGATCCGCAGCAGGCGGCGCGCGCGGGAGGACATGAAGATGCCGACGCCGACCGCGGTGCCGCCGACGAGCGCCAGCACCACCAGCCAGATTTTGTGCAGGGCCGGAATTTTGTCAAAGTCGCCCTGGTTGCCTGCGCCGGTCAGCACGAGGGCCGCGATCACCAGCAGCACGAAGAGGCCCAGCACGCGGTCCACCAGCACGGACAGAGCCGCGCGCCAGCGGTTCTCCTGCAGGCCGCGCGTGACGAGCACCGCGCGCACGATGTCGCCGCCGGTGGCGCCGAACATCACGTTGTTGAAGAAGTTGCCGATGAAGGTCAGGCGCAGCGCGCGGCCGAGGCTGCCCGGCACGCCGGCCGCGCCGAGCAGGCGGTGCCAGCGCCAGCCCGAGAGCACGAGCAGCAGGCCCCACAGCGCAATGCCGAGGGCCAGCAGCGTGAAATTCAGGCCGCGCAGGGCCGTGAAGAATCCGGGCTCGGGACGGACGCGCGGGTCGCCGCCTTGAATCGCGGCGCGGCCGTCGTCGGGCTGGAACACCCAGGAATCGGAACGCCAGTCGCCGCTGATCGTGCCGGTCAGGACCTCCGGCGCCGCCGCCGGATCGGCGCCCGCGATCTTCAGGCGGTCGTCGGTCTCGATCTGGCCGATCACGTACCACACGAGCACCGCGGCGATCGCGATCTTGACGGCGCCCCAGATCCAGGACTTCAAGGTCGTGCGCTACTGCGGCGCCGCGTAGCGGGCGAGAAGGTCGTGGCGCTCGCGGCAGGTGCGCGCCACTTCCGGATCCGCATCCTGCGCGCCCAGGCTGAAGGCGTGCAGGATGGCGCGCGTGCCGATGGCGGCCAGCAGATCGGCGCTGGCGTGATCGGGGCCGATGCCATGCAGGCCGGCGCGGCGGCCGAGACCCGCCATCAGGCGGATGGTGCTGGTGCCGTCGGCGAGCGGCGCGCGCTGCACGCTCTGGAGCGCGAGGAGGAATTGTGGGGCGTTCTGCGCCGCCTCCACTTCCTGCAGCGCGGCGGCGAGATCGCCGGTGAGTTCGCCGGCGGGCAGGCGCGCGCCCTGCTGCTCGATCCAGGCGCCGGCGAGCGTGGAGAGATGCACCGCGGCGCGCTGGCGCGCGGCGCCGTGATCGTCGTGCAGGAGCTCCAGCAGCAGCCACGCCGCCGATTCCATGGCCACGGGCGGATTGCGCGGGTCGATCGGGCCGATCTGGTCGAGGATGGCCAGCTCCAGCGCGCGGTGATCGGGCACCTCGTACGTGCCGGCCACGGGCGCTTCGCCGGAAACGGGGCCTTCCAGGTAGTAGGCCGGCGGCGCGCTGAGGGCGGCGGGGCTGCGCGGCTGCCAGTCCGATTCGCTGTGGATGGCCGCGAGGTCGCGCACCGCGTCCATGGGAGGAATGGAGCAGGCGCCGAGGGCGCAAAGCGGCGCGGCCAGCAGGGCCAGCCGGCGCAGGCGCGGACGAGGCAACACGAGCACAGCCTAGGCGGATCCGCGCGCGGAATCCACCGGCGCCGTCGCGCGCGCGAGAGAGGAGTGGTGGAGGCGGCGGGAATCGAACCCGCGTCCTG
>CAYVPL010000172.1:0-5848 GCA_964453755.1 uncultured Planctomycetales bacterium | reverse complement strand
TGGCCTCGCGCGCGGCCTGCATCGGCGGCATGCCCTTCTCCTCGACGAATCGGAAAATGTTCTCGAGCACCACGATGGCGTCGTCGATCACCACGCCCACCATCAGCACGAGCGCCAGCATGGTGATGCTGTTGAGGGTGAAGCCGAGCGCGTCCATCACGCCGAACGTGGCGATCACCGAGGCCGGAATGGCCACCGCCGCGATGAGCATGGCGCGCCAGCTGCGCATGAACAGCAGCACGACGATGCTGGCCAGGATGCTGCCGGCGATCAGGTGCACGCTGATCTCGTGCTGCGCCGCGTAGATGTAGCGCGATTGGTCGCGGATCACCGTCGCGCTCACGTCCGCGGGCAGCTCGGCCTGCAGCGCAGCCAGGTTCTCCTTGACGCCCTCGATCACCGCGATGGTGTTGGCGTCGGACTGGCGGATCACCTCGAGCACCACCGTCGGCTCGCCGTTCAGCCGCGCGACGGTGCGCTGCTCGGCGGTGCCGTCTTCGACCCGCCCGAGATCGCGCAGGCGGATCGGCACGCCCTGCACGGTGCGCACCACCAGTTCGCCGAAGCCCGCCTCGCTGGTGTAGCGGCCCATCGTGCGCACCGCGAGTTCGCGCTCCGCTCCGGTCAAGTTGCCGCCCGGAACGTCGGCGTTCTCGGCGCCGATGGCGTCGCGCACCTCGGCCGCCGCAATGCCGTAAGCCTCCAGGCGATCGGCGTCCAGCCACACGTTCATGGTGCGCGGCTGGCCGCCCTTCAGGCGCACCTCGCCCACGCCCGGCGCCCGCTCGATGCGCACGCTCACCAATTTGTCGGCGAGTTCGGTCAATTCGCGCAGACTGCGCGGCCCGGACAGCGCGATCGTCATCACCGGCTCGCTGTCATTGTCAATTTTGGCCACCGTCGGCGGGCGCACGTCCTCCGGCAGCAGCGGCAGGGCCGCCGAGACGCGGTCGCGCACGTCCTGGGCCGCGGCGTCGACGTCCCGGTCCAGATTGAAGTTGACGATGACGTTGACGCGCTCGGAGGTGGAGACCGAGCGCAGCTCGTCGATGCCCTCCACGGTGTTCACCGCCGACTCGAGATCGTCCGTCAGCAGCACCTCCACTTCCTCCGGCGCCGCGCCCGGCAAACTCGCCTGCACGCGCACGGTCGGCACGTCCACCGAAGGCAGGCGGTCCACGCCCAGCCGCGCGTAGGACACGGCGCCGACGATGATCAGCGCCAAACTCATCATCGCGGCGAAGATCGGACGCCGGATGCAGAGTTCAGCGAGGGCCTGCATCGGCCCCCTCGCTCGCGTGCTCGAGGACGAGGCTGCCGGTGACCAGTTCCGGACCCGGGTTCAGGATGAGTCGGTCTTCCGCGCTGGCGCCGGCCAGCAACTCGACCCAACCGGCGGCGCGCACGCCGAGCGTCACGCGCAGTTCCTCAGCCCGGCCCTCGCGCACGCGCAGCACTTTCGTCACGCCGGCGAAGGTGCGCACGCAGGCTTCCGGCGCCATCAGAACCGGCTCGCTCGCGACGCGGACGTCCGCCGCGGCAAAAGTGCCAGGCCGCAGGCGCGCGCCGGGATTCGGCAAGCTCAGTTCGGCGAGAAAGGTGCGGGTGGCGGTGTCCACTTCCGGCGCGAGGCGAGTGACCGCGCCGGTGAAGGCCTCGGCGAATCCCTCCACCTGAACCGCGGCCGTCTGCCCGATGCGCACGGCGGCGGCGTGCCGCTCCGGGATGGCCACGCGCAGTTTGAGCGGATCCGGATCCACCAGGCGGAAGAGCGGCGTCCCCACCGCCACCGAATCGCCGACCGCCACGAAGCGTTCCGCCACCCGGTAGACGGCTGCGGGCTCGGCATCCGGCACGCGGTGAACCGTGTCGGACAGGCGCTGGCGCGCAATCTGCAGCTGGCCTTCGAGCACGCGCGCCTGCGCCAGCGTGGCGCCCGCTGCCTGGCGCGCGAGTTCCACCTCCGCCGCCGCCGATTCCGCGGCGGTGCGCAAGTCGTCGAGCTCCTGCTCGCTGATCACGGGCGGCTCGGCGGAAGTCAAACGACTGCCGCGCTCATGGCGCGCCTCGGCGTTCGCGGCTTGGGCGGCGGCGCGCCGCACGGCGGGCAGGCCGGACAGATCGAAATCGTCGGCCGGCAGCTCGCGCAAGCCGAGCCGGGCCAATTCTTGCGCGAGGGCCAACTGCCGCTCCGCTTGGACGAGCGCATAATCCGTGGGATCCAAGCGCAATAGAATCTGGCCGGCCGCCACCTCGTCGCCGAGATCTTGCAGAACGGCGACGACGCGGCCCGGCACGCGCGCGGCGATGGTCGTGACTTCCTCGGGCAGCAGGCTGCCGGTGGCACGCAGGGTGCGCGGGCTGTCCCGCAACTCCGGCGCCACAAGTTGCACGGGGATCGGCGCTGGCGCGGCCGCGGCGGACCCCGCAGGCTTCGCCGGCTCAGCGCAAGCGCTGCTGAGAGCGGCCGCCAGCACGGGCAGCCAGCGCATCGGTCTCCGGATCATGAGCCTCGCCCGCGGGCCGGCTCATGGTACTCGCGGCAGGCGCAGGACGAGATCCTGGGTCCCGGCGCGGACTCCGGGAAGCCGAACTTCAGGGGCAGCCAAACTGCTGAATCGCCCGAACTCAGATCCTGCGTCCGCCTGCGCCTCGGCGGTCAATTCGAGGACGATCCCGTCCGGCACCCACAGGACAAAAGTGCCGTCCGGCCTCGTCGCGGTCGAATAGTGAGTCCACGGACTGGAGCCGGGGGCTCCCACGTAGGCGCGCGCCGGGGACCCGTCTTCCTGCAGCACGGTGCCGCGGATCGAGCGCAGCCAGGGCAGTTGCACCTGCAGATTCTCGGTGCCCGCGGCGACTTCATCGAGCGAGAGTTCGAAGAGCGCTCCCGGCTGCTCCGGATCGCTCCAATTGCGCGGCGGATGAAACTCCAGCCGATAGTCGCCGGGCTCCAGTCCGGGCAGCACGAAGGCTCCGTCGGCGTCGGTGGGCTGCAGCGCCGGCACTTCCCGGCTCGTCGCGTTGAAACCAAAGACGCGAACTCCTGCGACCGGCTTGCCCTCAGGATCCAGGACGATGCCGTGAATTTTCAGTCCCGCCGCGACGATTAGATCCACGTCCTCCTGATGCTGGCCGGCTTCGAGGGTTACGGTCACGGCCTTGCCGACCTCCAGGCTCTGCCGCATGCCCGCTAGTCGATAACTTCCAGCCGCCAGATCCGTGAAGCGATAACGTCCGAGATCGTCGGTGCGCGCGCTCAAGCGTTCGACGTAAAAGTCCAGATCGGTCAGACGCTTCGATGACCAGCGGTCGCGATCTCGATTCGTGCCGACCAGTCGGAGCTGCAGGTCCGCCACGGGCGCGCCCTCCTCGTCCATCGCGCGGCCGGAAAAACTGGCGGCGGGCGCCAGGTCAATCGTTCCCAAGTCCAACTCGGAGTGAAGCCTCTCCTCGGGAGGCAGTTCGTAGACCACGGCCCCGAAGCCGGGATGGCGCGCCACGAGCGCGTGCGCCAGGTCCGGGCGCAGGCTCTCGATTTGGAAGACGCCGTCGCGCCCGCTGCGCGTCGCCAGCCAGTCGATCTGCTGACCGTCCGCGCCGTGCTCGCTGGCTGCCGCAGCCACATAGGCTCCGACCAGCGGCTGGCCATCGCCGGTGATCCGGCCGATCAGCCGCCGGCCGGGGCTCAATTCGACGATGACCGGCTGCTCCGGCAGTGCGCCTTCCCGCTCCCAGGAGCGGCGCCCGTAGCCCGGCGCGCGGACGTGATACTCCCAGGACCAGGGCCCCGGCTGCAGCATGGGCAGCGCGAAACTGCCGTCCGCCGCGCTGCGCGCGACGGCGGAGAAAACCCAGCTTGCGGAAATCTCCGCGCCGGCGATCGGCGCGCGCGTCAGGGCATCCACCACGCTGCCGCGCAGCAGCACGCCGGATTCGAGCAGCACGTCCCGCTCGGTGACGGTTCCCGGCAAAATAGGGAAGGTTTGCCAATTCTGCTCGGGCCAGCCCTCGGCCTCGACCTCCAGACTCCACTCGCCGGAATCGAGTCCGCCGATGAAGAAAGCGCCGGCGCCGTCGCTGACGGTTTCAAGACTGCGGCCGGCGCCGCCCATCCGGAACAGGCGCAGGCGGGCCTGCGGCACGGTCTGCGTGCCGCCGGGCTCGAGGACGCGGCCGCGCAGCGTCGAAGACATGCTGAGCCGGAGCGTCGCCCGCTCACCCGCCTGACCATTGAGCAGCAACGGCGCCACGAGGCCGGAAGCGCTAGCGTCGAGGTGGTACCGCCGGCCGGCTTCGACCGGGAACGCGAACAGACCGTCGGCGGCGGTCAGTTGCCGAGCCAGAGTGCTGGCAGCGCGGCTCATGTTCAGATCGAGTCCCCCTTCGCCTTGCCGCGCGGGCTGAATCAACAGCACTTCGGCGCCGGCGAAGGGCCGTCCGTCCGGCCCGAGCACAATGCCGTGCAAATCGCGCTCGCGGTCCGCTCCAGCCGCAGCGCCCGTTGCGGCAGTTGGAGCCGCGCCGGGATTCAGTTCGGTCGCGGCGTCCTCGCGGGCCAGAGGCGCGGCGTGCGAGGAAGCGGCGGCGCTCGCCTCACCGCTGCCAGCCTCGGCGCTGGAGCGCAGTCCGCGCGCGGCATCTGCGGGCCTCCCCTCGCGGAAAATTCCCAGCAGCGCCAGTCCGGCCAACAGCAGGGCGCCGAGCAGGAGGCTGCGGCGGCTGGCGGTCATGCCGTCAGAATAGTCGCCGCGAATCAGCGGGTTGAGGCATCCAGCAGTCCGATCGCGCTGGCGGCAGTCCAGCCGGTGCCGCGTGAGTGCTCGACCCGCAGCCAGCGATCGCTGCGCGCCAGAATGCGCACACGTGCTCCAGGCGGCAGGCTGAGCCGCGCCGGCAGTCCGTCGTGAGGCTCCTCGCGCAGGGGCGCGGCTCCATCCAGCACGATGCCTTGCGGCGCGGCCAGCCATGCCCGATGCGCGAGACGTCCGGCCCCGGCGAGTCCAAGGAGCAGCAGGAGCGCCGGCAGCCACAGCCAGCCGCGGCCCCGCAGGAGCAGCAGGCCGATGCCGCCGATCGTCAAAGAGAGTGCGAGGACCGTCAGAGCCGGTCCCGGCGACCAGGCGTCGAACCGGGCCAGGAGTTGCTGATGCGGCGCGAGCGCGGGCGGCGGCATCAAGCCCAGCCGGCGTTCCGCCTCGGCGCGCGCCGTCCCCAGATCGGCGGCGGAAGACCCGTGGATGCCGGCTTGCAGATAGTGATGGAGGGCTTCCGCCGGGCGCCCGAGTTCCAGCGCGCAATGTCCGAGGTTGTGATGCAAGGCTCCGGCGTCGGCCTCGGGCAGGGCCAGCAGGCCGAGGTAGTTCTGGCGCGCCTCTTCGACGCGGCCTTCCTGATAGGCGGAGGCGGCAGCCTGAGCGTCGCCGCTCTGCAACCACAGCGCGAGCAACAGGCCGATCATGCCGGACTCCGCGCGCGCAGTTGGGGCTCCAGGTGCCGAACCAGCGCGCGCGCGCGGGCCGGGCCGTCCGCGCAGGGCGGGCCTCCGTATGCCGCAGCCACGAGTTCAGCCAAAGTCTGGTCGGCCGCCTGCGCGGATTCCGCATCCACGCCGGCGTCCTGCAGGCGCTGGGCCAGCGTCGGCGCAAGCGCCGCGCCCGCCGGCAGGCGCAGGCGCGCGGCCAGGTACTCGGCCAAGTGCGCGGCGCAGCGCGCGGGATCCTGGGAGCAGGCGCGGTGGAAGCGCGCGGCCGCATGGCGAGCTCTCACACCGAGCGGATCGCCGCGATCCCGCGCGCGGCGGCGCAGGCAAAGGCCGCAGCTCCAGGTCAATCCAGCCGGCAGCAGC
>CAYVPL010000171.1:0-5862 GCA_964453755.1 uncultured Planctomycetales bacterium | reverse complement strand
CTTGAGCAGGCCCTTGCGGAATTCTTCCGCCGCCATCTCGGCCAGCGTCCGCACCCGGCGGTTGCCGAGGTGGTCGATGTCGTCGGTCTCGCCCTGGCCGGCGCGCAGCTTGAGCAGGTACTTGACGGCGTCGAGGTAATCCTCGGGCAGCAGCGTGGTCGGGCCCTTGTCGGCTTCGGCCGGGCGGTCGAACTTGCGGCTGATGCGGAAGCGGCCGACGCGGCCCAGGCTGTAGCGCTGCGGGTCGAAGAAGCGGTCGTGCAGCAGTTCGCGCGCCTTCTCGAGCTGCACCGGGTTGCCCGGACGCAGCTTGGAGTAGATGTGCGCGAGGGCTTCCTCGTGCGTGGTGGTGCCGTCCTCGCGCAGCGAGTCGAGGATCAGCGTGTCCTCGGGGTTGATCAGCAGCTCGATAGTCTCGAGGTCGGAGGCGGCGATGCGCTCGGCGGCCTCGGGGCTGATGATCTGGCCGGCGTCGGCCCACACTTCGCCGGTGCGCAGGTCGCGCACCTGGCCGCAGGCGTAGCGGTTTTCCAGAGCAGAGGCGAACTTGGCCTTGGTGACGCGGCCGCGCTCGACTTTCTCCACGCCGTAGAACAGGCGCAGGACGGCGTCGTCGGTCCCCCACTCGGGCTTGAGCGCGCGCAACAGCGTGAGCGCGCTGAACTTCGACTGCTGGTCGATGCGCACCTGCAGGGTGCCTTTGCCGCTGACCGCCAGTTCGACCCAGCTGCCGCGCTCCGGAATCACGCGCGCGCTGTGCAGTTTCTTCTCGCCGCCGTGGTGCTCGACCGCGAAGTCGATGCCCGGTGAACGGTGCAACTGCGCCACGATGCAGCGCTCGGAGCCGTTGACGATGAATTCGCCGCCGCCCAGCATGACCGGGATGTCGCCGAGGAAGATCTCTTCCTCGAGGCGCTGCTCGCCCTTCTTGAGGGACATGCGCACCCGCAGCGGGTAGGCGTAGCTGTACTTCAGCTGACGGCACTCGTCCGGCGTGTAGCGCGGACGGCCGAGGTGATAGGAATGGAATTCCAGGGCCATGGTCTTGTCATGGCTCTCGACCGGGAACACCTCGCGGAACAGCGCCTCCAGGCCCTGCGCCTTCCGGCGCGAAGCATGAGTCTCGAGCTGCAGGAAGTCGGCGTAGGACTTCGTCTGCAGATCGGACAAGCCGGGCAGCATTCCGGTGTCGCGGAAATGGAAGGACCGGTAATCGCGGATCGGGAAGTCGGCGACGGACTTGGCTTTCTCGGTCATGGCAGGCGGGGGAACCGGTGGCGGCCGGTCAAAACGCGGTGGAG
Organism: uncultured Planctomycetales bacterium; assembly: GCA_964453755.1. GTDB lineage: Bacteria > Planctomycetota > UBA1135 > UBA1135 > UBA1135 > JAQBVK01. The sequence goes on along the minus strand of CAYVPL010000171.1, from coordinate 4,561 downwards.
ACGGAAGCGGTGACGGCATTCGGCGCTCCGGCGGCGGCAGGCTCCGCCGGGGCGCGCAGGGACGACGATGGGCTCAACGGCGAGCGGCGGGGATGCCGGTCGCCGTCAAAGGCCTCGAAGCCCGCCTCCGCCGTAGCGGAGACGGGCGATGACTCCGGCCAGAATGGCCGGAGACGCGCATCAAGCAACTTTGACCTTGGCGCCAGCGTCTTCGAGCGTCTTCTTGATCGTGGCGGCCTCGTCCTTGTTGACGCCCTGCTTCACGGGCTTCGGGGCGCCCTCGACGAGATCCTTGGCCTCTTTCAGGCCCAGGCCGGTGATGGCGCGGACCGCTTTGATGACGTCGATCTTCTTCTCGCCGGCGGCTTCCAGGGTCACGTCGAAGGAGGTCTTCTCCTCGACGGGAGCCGCGGCAGCGGCGGGAGCGGCAGCGGCGACCGGAGCCGCGGCGCTCACGCCCCAGCGGTTCTCCATCGCCTTGACGAGTTGGGCGGCCTTGCCGATCGGCAGAGCGTCCAGTTTCTGGAAGATCGACTCGAGGTCGGCGTCGAGTTCCACGGTGGTGGTGGTGTCGGACATGGGTGGTGACGGGATCGTTGAAACTTGGGAAAAGGAGGAGGAGGCGGAGAGCGGGTACGGCTAGGCCGCCGGCTGCTCCTTGTCCGCGCGGGCTTGCAGCACGCGCGCTTGGGACGCGGGAATCTCGTTGAGGACCGCGGCGAGTTTCCGCGCGGGCCCGATGATCGCGCCGCACATCATGGCGCGGAGCGTGTTCTTGTCCGGCATCGCGTGGATGCGGGCGGCTTCGGCGGCGCTCATGGACGAGCCGTCGAAATAAGCGGCGCGGTAGACGACCTTGCGTTCCTTGGCCTTCTCCCACAGCTTCTCGACCGCCTTGGCGGCGGCGATGGTGGCTTCGGGATTGCCGATGAGCAGGGCGCAGGTGCCCGGCATCGTCGACATGTCAATTGGAATGCCCGCCGCCTTGATGGCGACGTTGGCCAGGGTCTTGCGGGTCACGCAGAGCTCGGCGCCGGTGCCGCTGATTTCGCGGCGCAGCGCGGAGGCCTCGGCGACGGTCAGGCCCTCGCAGCCGAGAACCAGGACGCCCTCGCCCTTTTTCAGCAGGCCGGTGTACTCGCGGACGATCCACTCGTTGATCTTGCTGGGCATGGTGGGCTCCTACTGGGCGTGGGCGTACTCGACCTTGAACCCGGGGCTCATGGTCGACGACACGCTGACGTTGCGGATGAAGTGGCCCTTCGCCGACGCCGGCTTGACACTGACCACGAAGTCGAGGAAAGCGCGCGCGTTCTCCTCGAGTTGTTGCGGCGTGAAGGAGAGTTTGCCGATCGGCACGTGGACGTTGCCGCCCGCATCCACTCGGAACTCGACCTTGCCGGCCTGGAATTCTTTGACGGCTTGCGCGACGTTGGGCGTCACGGTGCCGGACTTGGGCGAGGGCATCTTGCCCTGCGGGCCGAGCACGCGGCCCAGCTTGCCCACGACTTTCATCATCGCCGGGTGGGCGATCACGATGTCAAAGTCGGTCCAGCCGCCTTCGACGCGAGCGCCGAGTTCCTCGCCGCCCACTTCCATCGCGCCGGCGGCTTTCGCGGCCTCGGCGGCGGCGCCTTCGGCGAACACGACGACGCGCACCGTCTTGCCCAGCCCGTTGGGCAGGCTGACGGCGCCGCGAACCATCTGGTCGGACTTCTTCGGGTCCACGCCCAGGCGGACCACGCATTCGACGGTTTCGTCGAACTTGGCCTTGCGCATGGCCTTCAGCGTGCTGAAGGCGGCGGCCATCGGGAAGGTCTTCTCCGGATCGGCCTTGGTCAGATTCTCAGCATGGCGGCGGCTGGTCATGGATTTACGCCCCCACCGTGATGCCCATGCTGCGGGCGGTGCCTTCCACCATGCGGATGGCGGCGGCGACCGAACCGGCGTTGAGATCTTTCATCTTCATTTCGGCGATCTCCTTGACCTGGGCCGAAGTCACTTTGCCGACCACCTGCGTGCCGACGGTGCCGGAGCCCTTTTCGATCCCGGCGGCCTTCTTGAGCAGCACCGAGGCCGGCGGAGTCTTGTACTCCAGCTTGAAGGAACGGTCCTTGTAGACCGTGATGATGACGGGAATGATCATTCCCATCTGGCTCCGAGTGGCGTCGTTGAATTGCTTCACGAACTCGCCGATCGGAACGCCGGCGCCGCCGAGGGCGGGGCCAACCGGCGGCGCAGGCGTAGCCTGCCCGGCCGGGCATTGGAGCTTGATTTTTGCGGTGATTTCTTTAGCCATTTTTGTTCCCTCCCACGGGCGTTCGGTGCCGGTGTGGTGTTGACGGGACCGCCTCGTTCATCCGCGAGGCGGAGCGGATTTAAACCGGTTCAACGTGCCAGTGATCGATCTCCACGCTGGTGGCCCGGCCGAAAATGGTGAGAGAGACGCGCAGCTGGCCCTTGCCTTCCACGATCTCCTCCACCGTGCCGTCGAAGCCCTCGAAGGGGCCCTCTTTGATGCGGACCATGTCCCCGCGCTTGATGGTGACGGCCATGCGCGGCGTGTCCTGGGAAGCCTCGATCCGTTGCAGGATTCCGGCCACCTCGTCCTTGGTCATCGGCGCGGGCGGCTTCTGGCCGCCGACGAAGTCGCCGAAGCCCGGAGTCTCGTGCAGCGCGAACCAGACCTTCTGGTCCTCGGTCTGCTTCGGCCGGTCGGCGCCTTCCCAGTCGCCCAGATCGGCCTGGATCAGCAGGTAGCCCGGATAGAGCTTGCTGGTCGTGACTTTCTTCTTGCCGCCGCGGACTTGCGCGATGCGCTCGACCGGCACCAGCACCTGCGGAATGCGGTGCTCGAGGGCGTCGGTCTTGATCCGGCGCACCAGATTCTCCCGCACCCGCTCCTCGCGGTTGGTGAGAACCCGGACGATGTACCACTCGAGCGCCATCGGCAAGGTTGTCAGAAGAGAATCGGGTTGATGATGCGGCCGAGCACGAAGTCGGACGCAGCCAGGAATCCCATCAACACGAGCACCGTGATGATGACGACGATCGAGGAATTGGTGGCCTCCTCGAAACTGGGCCAGGTGACCTTGCGGACCTCGCCTTCGACCTCGATCAGATGGTCGGCGACCTTGGGCTTCGCCAGCATCCGGAGGTAGGCCAGGGAGGCGGCCAGGAACACCAGCAGGGCGATCACGAAGGATCCGGTCAGAGCAATGCCGAGCAGCGGCAGCTCCGGGAAGCCGGCGATCACCGGGGTGCGCAGGGCGGTCCACGAGGACAACTCGGTGGACAGCGCGTAGCAGCCGAAGAAGATCATGCCCTCACCGAGCCAGAACGATGCCTGGCGGGCGTGGCGGCCTTCTTCCGGTTTGTGCGCGTACAGCATGCTGCGGGGTCCCGCGGGCCGGGACTAGAGTTTCTTCTCCTTGTGCGCCTTGTGGGCGCGGCAGAACGGGCAGAACTTCGAAAGTTCCAACTTGTACTCCGCGCGCGCCTTCTTGTCGGTCACGTAGTTGCGGTTCCGGCAAGCGGTGCACTCGAGGAAGACGTGGCGCTCTTTGTTCTTCATGGCTGGATGGGAGACGCCGCGCCGGAAGGACTCCGGCGCGGCTTCTCAGACTTGCTCAGGCGAGGATCTTGGTGATGACGCCCGAACCGACGGTCCGGCCGCCTTCGCGGATGGCGAAGCGCAGCTGCGCCTCGGCCGCGATCGGCGTGATCAGCTCGACGGTCATCTTGACGTTGTCGCCGGGCATCACCATCTCGACGTCGGCCGGCAGCGCGATGCTGCCCGTGACGTCCGTGGTGCGGAAGTAGAACTGCGGGCGGTAGCCGTTGAAGAACGGCTTGTGGCGGCCGCCTTCTTCCTTGGTCAGGATGTAGACCTCGGACTCGAACTTGGTGTGCGGCTTGATGGCGCCGGGCTTGGCCATGACTTGGCCGCGCTCGACGTCTTCCTTCTTGATGCCGCGGATCAGCGCGCCGACGTTGTCGCCGGCCTGGCCTTGATCGAGGGTCTTCTGGAACATCTCGACGCCGGTGACGGTGGTCTTCATCGTCTCCTTGAAGCCGACGATCTCCACTTCGTCGCCGACCTTGCAGATGCCCTGCTCGATACGGCCGGTCACCACGGTGCCGCGACCATCGATCGAGAACACGTCCTCGATGCACATCTGGAAGGGCTTGTCAATCGCGCGCTGCGGCTCGGGGATGTAGGAATCCAGGGCCTCGAGCAGCTCGTCGATGCACTTGTTGTTGGCGTCGTTTTCCGGACCGCCCTCGAGGGCCGCCTTGGCCTGGCCGCGGATGATCGGCACCTTGTCGCCGGGGAAGTCGTACTTCTTCAGCAGGTCGCGGATTTCCTCCTCGACCAGCATCAGCAGTTCTTCGTCGTCCACGAGGTCCACCTTGTTCAGGAAGACCACCATGTTCGGAACCTGCACCTGGCGGGCCAGGAGCACGTGCTCGCGCGTCTGCGGCATCGGGCCGTCGGCGGCGGACACCACCAGGATGGCGCCGTCCATCTGCGCCGCGCCGGTGATCATGTTCTTGATGT
>CAYVPL010000170.1:0-5913 GCA_964453755.1 uncultured Planctomycetales bacterium | reverse complement strand
AAGAGCAGCCGCGCCGGGGCGCCGATCTCGGTGCTGCGCAGGCGCGCCTGCAGGGCCCCGCCAGTCTCCAGGGAGCCGGTCGTGAGCTCGGCGCGCAGCGCGGCGCTCGATTGCTGGGCCGGGGCGGCGGCGCCGAGGATCGGCAGCGCCAGGGCAAGGAGGGCGAGGCGGAGCATCATGGGATTGAGACAGGATCCTAGTTGAGACTTATTCTCATGTCAAGGCCGGCGGCCGCGCTACGATCCGTGCGCCCGGCACCATGCTGCGCACCTTCCTCCGCCGTCTGCTCCGCCCCCGCCCCCGCACCATGCTCGCACCCGGCACCGCCGCCCCGGACTTCAGCCTGCCGGACCACCTGGGCCGGACCGTCACCCTGGCCAGCCTGCGCGGCCGGCGCGTGGTGCTGTGGTTCTTCCCCAAGGCCGACACCCCCGGCTGAACCAAGCAGGGCTGCGGATTCCGTGATCGAATCCGCGATTTCGAAGCTCGAGGCATGGAAATTCTGGGCATCAGCGTGGATCCTCCGGCCGCCAACCAGGCCTTCGTGGAAAAGTTCCAGTACCCCTTCCGGATTTTGTCAGACGAGAAGCGCGCCGCCGCTCTCGCCTACGGCGCCTGCGAGACCGCGCAGGACCAGTACGCGCGCCGCCACACCTACGTGATCGGCCCGGACGGCAAGATCGAGCAAGCGATCGAGACCAAGGATCCGGCGGGCCAGGCCGCGGCCCTGCTCGACTCCACCCCTGCCTGAGCGCGGCATGTTGAAGCGGCTTCTGGGACTGCAGACTGGCGAGGCGCTCGCGGTCCTGCGCACGGCGCTGACGGGCTTCCTGGTCTTCCTCGGCTACGGCCTGCTCAAGCCTCTGCGCGACGAGATCACGACCACGCGCCAGACGGACATCTCCGACCTCTGGACGGGCACGCTCTTCCTGGCGCTGCTGGCCACGCCGATCTACGGCTGGCTGGCGGCGCGCACCTCGCGCCGCGTCCTGGTGCCGCGCGTCTACGTGTTCTTCGCGCTGGTCTTCGTGGCCTTCTGGCCGCTCCTTCACAATCTGGATCCGGAAGGCCGCGGCCGCCTGTGGACGGACCGCGTCTTCTACGTCTGGGTCAGCACCTACAACCTCTTCGTCATCAGCCTGGTCTGGGCGCTGGCCGCCGAGGCCTTCCGCAGCGATCAGAGCAAGCGCGTGTTCGGCTTGGTGGCGGCAGGCGTTTCGCTCGGGCTCGTGAGTGGCAACAGCGTCACCGCCTTTCTGGTCGGATTCGCCGGCGTGCAGGGCTTGCTGCTGATCGCGGCCGTCAGCCTGATGGCTGCGGCCGTGTGCGCGCGCGGCATCATTCCGCACACGGCTACGCCCTCCGCATCGCCGCAAGATGCGTCCAACGAGCGCGTCGGCGGCAGTTGGTGGGGCGGATTGCGCAGCCTCTTCGCGGATCCCTATCTGCGCGCCGTCACGCTCTATCTGCTGCTCTACCTGGTGGGCAGCGGCTTCATCTACATCCTCAAGAACGAGCTGGTTGCCGACGCCTTCGCCGACCGCAACGCGCGGCGCGCGTTCTTCGCGCGCGTGGATCTCATCACGAATTCCGCGACTCTGATCCTGCAGTTGCTCGTCACCGGGCGCTGGCTGCCGCGCTTCGGCGTCGCGATCACGCTGGCCATGGTGCCGCTGGTCACGCTGGCCGGCTTCGGCCTGCTGGCGGCGGTGCCGGTCCTGCTCGTCGTCGGCGGCTTCGAGGTCGCGCGCCGCGTCTCCGAATTCGCCATGAGCAAGCCGGCGCGCGAAGTGCTCTTCACCGTCAGCGGGCGCAGCGGGCGCTTCCAATCGAAGCCGGTGCTCGACACCCTCGTCTACCGCGGCGCGGACGTCGGCGTGGCCAAGGGCTGCGAGGCTCTGCAGGAGGCCGGCTGGGCGCTGCGCGGATTGGCCCTCGTGGTCCTGCCCTTCGCCGCCGCCGGAGTGTTCCTTTCCTGGCTGCTCGGCCGCATGTACGAACGGCGCGCAGCCGCCGCGAAGAACGCTACTCTGTCCGCATGAAGAGCTTCCCGACCTCCCTGCTGCTCGCCGCCGCGGCGCTCCTGCAATTTTCCTGCGCCGTCGTCGTGCACGATCCGGAGCACCAGCACGATTCGTCCAGCACCGTCGCGGTGCTGCCGCCTGTCCAGAAAGCCACCTGCGTCATGCACGCCACGGTCGGCAACGAGTCCGTGAAAGGGGTCGTCAAATTCACCCAGGCGGCCGGCGGAGTGCTGGTCGAGGCCCGCATCGAAGGCCTCAAGCCCGGCCTGCACGGCTTCCACGTCCACGAGTGGGGCGACCTGGATTGCGCCGACGGCATGTGCACCGGCGGCCACTTCAATCCCACGAACGAAGCACACGGCGGTCCGGACGCCGCCATTCGCCACGCCGGCGACCTCGGCAATCTGGAAGCGGACGCCAGCGGCGTGGCGGTGTACAGCCGTCTCGACAAGCGCCTGAAGTTGAACGGTCCCGACGGCATCCTGGGCCGCGGCCTGGTGATCCACGCCAACCCGGACGACTTCACGACCCAGCCCACCGGCAATGCCGGAGCGCGGCTGGCGACGGGCGTGATCGGCAGCGCGAAGCCCTAAGTAGGCTTTCTGCAGTGACTTAGGGACGCTTGCGCTACCTGTGATCTAGTGTTATAGAACACCTGTAGAGCAATGCCTGTCTCCCTCGCCGTCCAGCCCGGCACCGAGGTCCCGATCTACCGCCAGATCGTGCGCCAGGTGGTCGAGGCCATCGCCGTCGGCAGCCTGTCGCAGGGCGAGCGCATGCCTTCGCACCGCGAGTTGGCCATCTTGCTGGCGGTCGCGCCGCTGACGGTCAAGAAGGCCTACGACGAAATGGAGGCGCGCGGCCTGCTGGCCAGCCGCCAGGGCGCCGGAACTTTCGTCATCGGCACGCCGGACGACGCGCCCAGCTCGCAAGCGCGCCGCGCGCCGCTGCGCGAGTCGGCGCGCGCGCTGGCCGCCGAAGCGGCGCTGCACGGGCTGAGCCTGGACGAACTTCTGCAACTCGTGAGCGCCGAGCACGAGCGCCTGGCAAACGATCGGTGAGCGCTCCCCTGCTGCGGGATCTGAGCGGCGGTTCTAGGGTCGCGGCAGCGGCGGCAGCGCCGCGACGCGGCCTCCGGAACCGGCGGCGAAGGTCCCCTGCACCGCGTGGAAGCCCTCGGTCAGCGGCCGCCAGGTGCGGCCGCCGTCGCGGCTGAAGTCGGTTCCTTGAGGCCCGGTGCAGATCCACGTTTCGCTCGCGGGAAGAAAGGTCAGACCAGAGCGGTAGCCGCCGGGAGGAACGTCGGCGAGCGTCCACGTCAGACCGCCGTCTGCCGTCCACGCCGCCGTGCGCTCGCGCGCCTCGGGCAGCAGATAATCGCCGCCGACGATCACGCCGCGGCGCGCATCGGCGAAGGCGATCGAAAAAATTCCGGCCGACTCGCGTCCCTGGAAGAGCGGCGAGTGAGCGGCTTCCCAACTCCGTCCGCCGTCGGCAGAGCGCCACACGCGCGTCGCGCCCAGCCCGCCGGTGCCGATCCACGCCAGGCCTCCGGGTTGCACGCACACGCTCGTGCCGCTGGCGGCGAAGGCGAACTCACCGGCCAGCGTCGGCGGCGCGCGCTGCGCCCGAATCCAGGTGTCGCCGCCGTCCTCGGTGCGCAGAATCATCAGCGCGCCCGCGACCGGATCGCCGACCAGCAAGCCCGCGCGATCGTTCCAGAAGGCGATGCCGTCGAAGAATCCGTCCTCCCAGTGACAATCGAGAATCTTGCGCCAAGCGCGGCCACCGTCCTCCGTGCGCCACAGGCCCGAGGCCGCGCCGGTTCCTGCGGCCATCAGAATGGCGCGCTGCGCGCTGAATGCCTCCACGTCCCGGAAATCCAGGCCAGCGGCATCGGCCGGAGCGGGCAGAACCTGCCAACTGCGCCCCGCATCGCGCGTGCGCAGGACCGTCGCCTCGCTGCCGCTGGCCCAGGCCACCTTCGCGCCGGCGGCGCAGAGGCCGCGCAAAGAAGGCGCATCCGCGGGCGGCGGGGTCCAAGAATGCTGCGGGCCGGCGCAGGCCATGAGGCCGGCGCCGGCTACCGCAGTCCAAAGCGATCGGCGTCTCAGGCGACCGGCGGGATGTCCCGGTCCATCACCGTCTTGCGGCCGTCGGCCTTCGCGTTTTCGATGGCGCGGTCGCAGAGCTGTTTCACAAGTTCGGAGAGGCGGACGGCGACGCCGCCGGAGGTGTTCATCTCCGACTTGCCGCGGATGTAGTCCTTCACCTTGGACTGGACGATCAAGATCTCGGTGTCGGTCATGGCTGAATGAGGTTCGTGGGGGGTTGGCGCAAGGGGCGCCGCCGCCAGTCTAGAGCGTCCTGGAAAGAAGCGGGGCCGCCCTTTTGGGACGGCCCCCCCCGCCAATTCCCCTCGGCATCCGCGCGTCAGTCCCGGACGCGGGCTTCCACTTCCCAGGCAAGAATCGTGCCGGATCCATCGTTGATGCCATCGAGGCGCAGCTCGACGAACTCGCCGGCCTGCAGTCCGGCCAGCAGCGAAGCGAGTCCGGCGAGGGTCAGCAGACCGTCGTCGCCCGTGAGATACGCGCCGCTCGGAACCTCGGCGACGATCGCGCCCGCCGGCGGCGAGCCGCCGAACGGATCGTCCAGATCCTCGATCGTGAGACTGAGAGTGCCGGCGCCGCCGTTGACGGAGGTCAAAATTCCTTCGAGCGAGCCGGGCTTGACCTTCAGTTTGGTGGCGCTGATCGTGGCCGCATTCGGCGCGCCGGTGAGGAGTCCGTGCACCTCGATCTTGAGCCCGACCAGCAGGTCCCCCGCCTGCAGCGCGGGTTCGCTTTCGGTGTCCAGCCAGATGCGGCCGATGCCGCCCAACTCGACCGTGACCGGTCCGGTGACGGCGCCGGAGATCCAGGTCGGCTCGTCCGAATCGAGCTGCATCACGAAGCTGCCATTCAGGCCGGACACGTCCGTGATCGTGCCTTCGAATTCAGCGCCGTCCTCGTCGAATTCGACGCCTGCCGCCAGGAAGGGCATCGGCGCGCTGAAGTCCAGGAAGTGCACGTAGACCTCGGAGCCCGGCACCAGGCCCGCGACGGTGGACGGTCCGCCGTCTTCGATCGAGAAGATCGTGCCGGCATCCCAGGCGATTTCGAGCACGCGCGGATTGCCGACCTGAGCCAGCACCGGCGCGACCAGCGAGGAACCACGGCGCACTTCCTTCCACAGGAAACTGAAGGTCTGCGCCCCGGAGTTCACGGCCAGCACGTCGCCTTTGATCTTGACCGGGAAGGACAGGCTGTCCTCGATCTCGACGCGCGTGGCGTTGATGAGGCCCGCGCCCGAGAAACTGCCGTGCACTTCCACTTCGGCGCCGGCATGCAGCGCGGCGAAGAAGGCCGCGACCGAGCCGAGCACCTGCTGGTCGTCGCCGAGCAGGACGTCACTCTCGTCCACCACGACGGTGACCTGGCCGAAGGACGTGGCGCCCGTGTCGTCCAGAAGCTGGGCGACGAAGCGGTTGGCGGTCGGATCTTCGGAGACCACTCGGCCGCGGAATTCGTCGAAGCTGGAATCCTCGAACTCGTGCTCCGCCTCCACTTCCAGTTCGAAGACCAAACTGCCGGGAGCGCTGCCGGCGCGGAGCGACTTGAGGAGATCAATGTCAATCAGCAGGTCCTGGAACGAGCCGCCGACCGTGAGGTTGGATGTGTCCAGCGCCAGGAAGCTGGCATCGTCGGTCGAGCGCGTCACCGTGACCGCCACCGCGGCGCCGGTCTGGTCGTAGGCCAGCACCGTGGCGGGATCCAGGCTGACGCGCACGCCGGTGTACACGCCGGGCGGCGGGTTCACGAGGCCGAGCAGCGAGCGCGTGCCGGCC
>CAYVPL010000169.1:0-5918 GCA_964453755.1 uncultured Planctomycetales bacterium | reverse complement strand
CTGGCGCCAGGCGCCGGACCGCGTCCTGGCCCAAGCCTCCTTCCTCCTGCCGCGCCGCATTCCGGTCGAGCGCCGCCTCGCCACTCGCCCATGAACCTCAGCCTGCTCCTGCTTGCCCTCTGCCCCGCGCTCGCGCCGCAGACTCCCGCCGATCCGGCCGGCGCCGACGAGTTGGTGCGCCTGCGCGACGGCCGCCTGCTGGTCGGCCAGATCGCCGACCACGATCTCGACGGCTTCGAACTGCAGCTGGCGCGCACCGGCGGCCGCTTCCGTCTGGGCTGGAGCGACCTCTTCCCCGGCGAGGCCGAGCGCATGCGCCAGAACCTCGGCTACGTGGTGCTGGCGGCCGTGCCGACCACGACCGCGGATCGCTTTCTGCTCAAGAACGGCCGCGAGATCGTTGGCAGAATTGTCAAACAGGACGCGCGCGGCTTCGAGGTGCGCACCCTGGACTCCACCATCCTGATTCCGGCCGCGATGATCGCCGCTCCGCCTGAGCAGGTGGTGGTCGAGGCCAGCAGCGTGCTCACGCCCGAGCAGTTCTATCAAGAGCGGGTGACCGGCGTCGCTCCCGGCGACGCGCAGGCGCAATACAACTTTGCGCAGGAGTTGGAGCAGGTGTTCGCGCTCGAGCGGGCCCAGGAGCGCTACGAGGCGGCGGCGGCGCTCGCCGGCGCCGCGCAGGATCAGGCGCTGCTCACGCGCGTGAACGGAGCCCTCGAGCAGTTGGCGAAGACCATCGCCAACCGCGCCGAGGCGCAGGCCCTGGAAGAGATCCGCCGCGCCATGTACCGCGAGCGCTTCGAGGCCGCCGAACAGATGCTGGCCGAGTTCGACGCCGCGTTCCCGCAGCCCAAGCTGCGCGGCCAGTTCCTGGATCTGCGGCAGGATTTCGCCGCCGATCGCGACGCCGCCGTCACGCGCTACCTGGCGCGCAATTGGTTCAGCCGCGTGGTGGCCGAAGTGAAGAATCGCGCCCTCGATCGGGACGCGGCCATGGACGAGCTGCTCGCCTGGGTCGAAACCGACCTCCCGCTGACCGTGCGCCAGAAGCTGGTGCTCGAGTTGCAGGACATGAACGACGAGTTGGACGAAACCGCCCTCGACGCGCTGTGGGCCAAGCGCGCCGAGCAAGGCGCGGTGCGCCATCGCGCCAGTTTCGGCGAAGGCAGCTGGGTGCTCGGACCCGAGCGGGCGCAGAAGGGCATGGTGGAGGAGAAGGAGGACCCGGCCGCCACCGGCAAGTCCGCCGAGCAGAAGGAGATGGAGGAGCGCGTGCAGCGCTACTTGAAGAATCTCGAGACGCAGCGGCGCGCCGCGTCGGGCGCCGAGCGCACCGGCGAGGCCACGGCCGACGACTGGTGGCGTCAGGCCTCGGTCAACGAGCGCTTCCAATTCCTGCTCGCCTACTACGCGGAATACGTCGGCGACTACGAAGTCACGAACTTCGAGTTCGCGGCCTGCACCACCTGCGGCGGCACCGGCATCATCGAATCCATCGAGATCAGCGCGGAGGGCGCGAATCAGCGCCGCAGCACCTGCCCGACCTGTCACGGCGTCGCCGTCCGGCGCGCCTTGAGCTTCCGCTGATCGCGGCCTTGCGCCGCGCCGCGTTCCTGGGCCTGCTTGGAGCGGCGGCGGCCTGCTCCGCGCCGGCTTCCCCCGGCGGCGGTTCGGCCCGCGCGACCCTGCCCGAGATCCGGCTGGCGTCCGCGCAGTTGGACGCGCGCGCCTTCGCCGCCGAGGCCGCCTTCCTCTTCCCCGAGGAAACGCGCGAACTCACGCGCAGCCTGCTGCGCGCCGAATTCGCGGCCCGCGAGGCGGAGCGGCTCGGCCTGGCGCCGGACGAAGCTCGCGTGGACCAGGAGATCGCCGCCTTCGTGGAGAGCCTGCGCCAAGACCTCGGCGGCGAGGCGGCGGACTTCGAGGCCTGGGCGCGCCAGCGCTACGGCCGCTCCTGGGAGGAAGTGCTCGCCGTCCTGCGCGAGCACCTCGGCCGCAACCAGCTCTATCAACTCTGCGTCCGCGCCGACGCCCGCCAGCAGACGCGCGTGCGCATGCACTGGCTGGTCAGCGGCGACGCCGACGAGGCGGCCGCCTGGGCCCGGCAGCTGCGCAGCGGCGCCGATCCGCGCAGCCTCCTGGCCGGCTCCCTCGTGCGCGGCCGCGAGCCGGACGGATCCTTCGCGCCGATGGCGGCGCGCCTGCCGCAGCCGCATCAGGAAGCGCTGGCCGGTGCCGCCGCAGGAACGATCGTGGGACCGCTGCGCTTCGACGGCGACCGCTCCTTCTGGGTCGGGCGCGTGGCCGAGATCGAAGCCGCCTCGAGCGCGCCGCCGCCGGTGCAGGAACTGCTGGCCGAACTCGATCGGCGGCCCCTCGAACTGCTGGAGGGCCGGGCGTGGTTTGAATCCATGCTCCGCCGATATACTGCGAACGACGGCGCGATTCCGATTGCCGCGCCGCAGCCCGCTTTCGTGTCCGCCCACTCGCCCCCCGCCCCGCAGCAGTGACTGACAACGGCCTGTCCGCGGAAAAGCTGCGCCTGCTGTTCGCGCTGCTGTTCTCCTCGCCGGAACCGGTGACCTTCGAGCGCATCCGCGAAGTGCTCTACCCCGAGTCCGCCGGAAACGACGGCGCCGACGAGGCCGCCGAGCCCGCCGCCGAGGAGCGCCTCAGTCCGCGCGCGCACCTGGAAGCCCTGCAGAAGTGGATGGAGGAGCGCCAGTTGCCGCTCGTCCTGCGCGCCACCGGCAAGTCCTGGCGCATTCTCACCAGCGAGGACGTGGCCGCGCCTCTCGAGAGCGTGCGCAAGAAGACCGAGCAGGACCGCATGGGCCCGGCCGCGCTCGAAGTGCTGGCCCTCGTGGCCTACCGGCAGCCGGTGCTCAAGGCTGACATCGACGCCATCCGCGGCGTCAAATCGGGTCCGCACCTGCGCCATCTGCTGGATCTGCGCCTCGTGCGCATCGTCGGGCGGGCGGCGGTTCCGGGGCGGCCCTTCCTCTACGGCACGACCCGCGAATTCCTCGACCGCTTCGGCCTGGAAACTCTCAACGACCTGCCGGAAGCGGGCCGCCTGACGGCCCCGGCCGAGCAGGTCGCCGAGGCCCTCGCCGGCCCCGAGCTCCCGGCCGAGGCCGCCGCCGAACTCGGCGAGGCGGCGCGATAGTCTCCCGCGCGCCGCGCCGATACACTTTCCGGCTCCCTTTTCGCCCATGAGCAAAGCCTCGAAGCAAAAGGCCGCGGACGTCCGTACGGCCACCCCGGCGGACGACGCTCCGATCCGGCCCGACAAGATGTCCCGCGGCCGGCGGATCACGCTGATCGTCGTCGCCATTTTCTGCCTCCTGATCTTCTCGGTCACAGGCCCCATGGCCGACACGATCATGGGCTGGTTCGGCCCGACGGTGGTGAACGTCTACGCCACCGTGGAGCTGCCGAGCGGCAAGACCGAGATCACCATGGAGGACTACCGCGCGGCGGGAAACCTCATGGACTTCGAGGCCGGCTTGAACGGCATGCGCGCCGACAAGGAGTTCGAGGACGTCCTGGTCTACGCCACGCTGATGAAACTGGCCGACCACTTCGAGGTGGTGACCACCGCGGAAGAGCTGCGTCTGATGCTCCTGCAAGCGGTGCGTTCGGCCAGCGACTACGAGAACCTCTATCGCAACTTCGGCTTCACGCGCGCCGTGGACTTCGAAAACACGCTCGCCCGCGCCCAACGCGTGCGCAAGATGGAGCAGTTGCTGACGGCCGCCACGGTGGTCTCCGACGCCGACGTGCTGAAGGCCTGGCACGAGCTGTACGACGAGATGCGGTACTCCTTCGCCGTGTGGCAGCCGGCCGAGTTCGCCGAAGCCGCGGCGGAGCTGACGCCGACCGAGGAAGAACTGCAGAAGTTCTACGACGAGGGCCTGACTCCCGTCCAACGCGCGGCGCTGGAGCGCGAGCAATCCGCCGCCTTCGAACTGCTCGTCGCCGACGAGGCCGCGCTGGCCACGCCCGGCGTGCAAGCGCTGCTCGGCATCGACGCCGAGCCCAGCGAGGCCGCGCTGTCCGGCTTCTACAACCGCTATTCGCTGAGCCTCTACCGCCGGCCGGCTCTGGAGCCCGGCCAGACGCGCCCGGAAGGCGAAGGCGAAGTGTTCTCGATCGCGGAATTGGGGCCGCGGTTGGCGCGCGACTATCGGTTGCACGCCGCCCTCGTCCAGGCTGGCCTGTCGCTGCCCGGCGCGCCGGACGCCGCCGCCTTCGCCACGGAGAACGGCCTGCGCTTCGAGAGTTTCACCGAACCGGTCAAGCTCTCCGAGCTCGAGAAGCTGCCGACCTACGGCTCCTTCCAACTGCGCAACCTCTTCTCCGGCGAGGTCGGCACCTGGCTGCAGAGCCCGGTGCTCCTGCCCGACGGCCTGGCCTATCTCGCGCGTCCGACCCTGATTCAACAACGCGAACTTCCGCCCTTGGCCGAGATTCGCGACGCCGTGATCGGACACTGGCGCGAGAAGGAGCAGCTGCGCCTCGCCAACGAGGCGGCCCAAGCCTTCGTCGCCGGCCTGCCCAAGCAAAGCGAGTGGGTCGAAGGCGACCCGGTCACCCTGGCGCCCGAGGCCTTCGCGCAGGCGCTGGGCGCCGAGCGCCGCGCGCTCACCGAGATCGACTGGATCGCGCGCACGGTGCGCCCGGCCGCCGATCCGATCTGGAGCGCCGAGGAAACCGTGAAGCGCCGCGCGCGCACGATTCTCAGCGGCCGCCTCAAGGATCTGTTGGATGGCCAGGTCATCGGACCGGAAGATTTCGGCACCGACGGCATCGTGGTGCTGCATCTCGTCGGCCGCCGCGCGGCGGACGAGGCCAAGATCTGGCCGAACGAACTGCAGCGCGCGCGCTCCGACGCGCAGCGCCTGGCCGAGACCAACTTCCGCGCCGAGCAGCTTTCCTTCGAAGGCCTGGCCAAGACCTACGGGTTGACCAAGGTCATCGCCGAGAACGAAGACCTCAACTAGCGCGACGACGGCATCAGTCGCCGGCGGGGCGGCTGGCTTCGAGGTCGTCCGGCCAGCCGGGGAAGACGCGCAGGCAGAGTTCCTGCAGCAAGGCGTCGTCGAGTTGTTCGCGGCGCGCGGCGCGCTCGATCACGGCCCGGTGGACGCCCGCATAGCGGGCGCCGCGCAGCAGCGCGGCCCGCGCGGCCTCGGCGTCGCCGCGCAGATTCGCGACGCGCGCCGTGGCCAGCTCGGACGAGAGCAGCAGCGAGCCCGCGCCGATGCCGCCGCTGGCGAGCCGCGCCTGGCCTTCGGCGCCATGCAGCGCCGCGATGGCCTCCAGCCAGTGGGCGCGCGCCTCGCGCACGAGCGGGTGCTTGCCGGCCAGCTGCTCGGCGCGCGCCAGCAGATCCAATCCGAGGCGCCGGTCGCCGCCGGGCGCGCTCATCTCCACCTGCACGAGGCCGGTGAGGCCGCCGAGTGAGGTCGGATTGTGCTGCAGGGCCTGCTGGAAGCAGCGGCGCGCGTATTCCCACTCCTGCACCGCCAGATAGCCGAGGCCGCGCAGTTCCCAGCCACGCGCGTCGAATGGCCGGGTTTCCGTGGCGATGCGCAGGGCCTCGGCGGCGTCCGCGCCGTCCGGCGCGAGCGCCGCGGCGATCTGCGACTCGCCGACGATCTGGCTGCGCGCCGGAATCACGGCGGCGCCCGCGCCGAGCGCGACCAGTGCGGCCGCCGCCAGCGCGAGGCGCGGCTGCGCGGATTGCAGCAGGTTGGCGCTGGCGCGGCCGGCGGCGCCGCACAGCAGCGCAAAGAAGGCGAGAGCCGGCGGATTGTCCAAGACGGGCGAGCGCACCATCGCGTGCACGGCGAAGGCCAGCAGCGGCGCCTGGAACCACAGCGGCGCCGGACGCACGAGCAGCAGCAGCG
>CAYVPL010000168.1:0-5984 GCA_964453755.1 uncultured Planctomycetales bacterium | reverse complement strand
CGCCTCGCTCTGCGCGATCTCGCATTCGTGGTGCGGGAACACGTTGTCCTCGCCGCCGGTGTGCACGTCGAAGCTCTCGCCGAGGTACTTCTTCGACATCGCCGAGCACTCGATGTGCCAGCCGGGGAAACCGTGCTCGCCGAACTCGGACTGCCACTTCATCACGTGGCGCGCGTCGGACTTCCACAGCGCGAAATCCGCCGGATGGCGCTTCTCCGGATTGATCTCCAGGCGCGCGCCGGCCTCCAGATCCTCCACCTTGTTGCCGGACAGCTTGCCGTACTCGGGGAAGGTGGAGACGTCGAAATAGACGTTTTCCCCCACCCGGTAGGCGTGGCCCTTCGCGATCAGCAGCCGGATCATCTCCAGCATCTCGGGCACGTGGTCGGTGGCGCGCGGGTAGTGGTGCGCGGGTTGCACGCCCAGCGCCTTCAAATCGTCAAAGAACTGCGCGGACACGCGGCGCGTGATCTCCCACGGATCGGTGCCTTCCTTCTTGGCCTGCTTCTCCATGCGGTCTTCGCCGTCGTCGCCGTCGCCCAGCAGGTGGCCGACGTCGGTCAGGTTCATCACCTGCGTCACGCGGTAGCCCCAACGCTCCAGCACGCGGCGCAGCAAGTCGGCGAACAGGAAGGCGCGATAGTTGCCGATGTGCGGCCGCATGTAGACCGTCGGCCCGCAGTGATACATGCGCACCTCGGGCGGGCGCAGCGGCCGGAATTCGACCTTGCGGCGCGACAGCGTGTCGTGGAAGTGCAGCGCAGGCAGGGTCAAGCGGCGCGATTCTAGCCGGGCTGCTCCGCGCTCCATGCGCGGAAGGGCGCCGGCACCGCGCCGGCGTGCTTGTCGAAATAGCGCAGAAACCGGCTCATTCGCGCGCGCCGCTCGCCCGCGCGCAGCGGCCGGCCCAGCAGGCGCGCGCCGGCCAGATCGAGCAGCCAGCAGCGCTGGACCGCCGGCTGCCACAGCAGATTCGCCGGGTGAAGATCCGGCGCCCAGAGGCCGACGTCGAAGATCTCCTCCAGCAGTTCGCGCGCGGCCGCCGCCGCTCCCTCCTCCTCGCGGCAGTCGAAGACGGTGCGCGCCTGCGGCACCAGAGCCGTCACCAGATGCTGGCGCCAGGCGCGGCCGCGGCGCACCGCCAGGGCCATCAACACCGGCGGGGTGGCGATCTCGAGGCGCCGCAGCCGCTCGACGAGGGCCACTTCATCGGCCAAGCGCCGCGGCGAGGCATAACGGTCGCCGCGCCAGCCGCCGAGCAGGCCGCCATGGCGATTCTGCCGCCAGACGCCCGCGCGATCGCCAAGGCGCACGTGCCGGGCCGGCGCCCGCCCGGTTCCGGCCGCCTCGCGGGCGTTGGCCGAGAGCAGGAGCTCGCCGTCCGCCAGCCATTGCTGCAGGTCGATGCTTCCCATCAGGTCCGGCGACAGCCACAGCCGCGCCCGCTCGCTTTCCGCCACGGGCTGCCCGTCGGCCGAGAGCGCGCCGAGTCCGTCCTGCATCGCACCGATGCTATCCTGGCGCGCGATGCAGGGCGCGCGTGTGCTCGTGGTGCGCTTGAGCGCGCTCGGCGATCTGGTCTTCGCCCTGCCGGTGCTGCCGGCACTGCGCCGGGCCCTGCCGGACTGCCGCATCGACTGGCTGGCGGAAGACCGCTGCGCCGATCTGCCGCGCTCGCACCCGCTGGTCAGCGAAACCCTGGTGTTCGCGCGCGGCGACTGGCGCGGCGGGCGCGGCCTCTTCACGGTGTGGCGGCAATTGCGCGCGCTGCGCGAACGCCCGCCTTACGACCTGATCCTCGATCTGCAGTCCAATCTCAAGTCCGCGCTGCACCTGCACTATCTGCGCGGGCGCAAGGCCGGCTTCGACGCGCCGCTGGCCCGCGAAGGCGCGCAGCGTTTCGTGGACGTGCGGGCGCCGGACCCCGGGCGCGTGCACCGTTGTCAGCGGGATCTGAGCCTGCTGACAGCCGCCGGTCTGCCCGTCGGCGCGCCGGAGTTCGCATCCTGGCCGCTGTCGGCGAGCGCGATCGGCGGCGGGACGGTCCCGTCCTCGCCTTACGTGCTCCTGCACGTCAGCGTGACCGCGTACGGCCGCGACAAGGAGTGGCCGGCGGAACATTGGGCCGAACTGGCGCGCGCCCTGAAAGCCTCCGGACGGCGCCCGCTGGCCCTCTGGACGCCGGGCGACCGGCCGCGCGTGGACGACGTCGTCGCGCGCGCCGGCGGCGCGCTGGAGCTGGCGCCCGCCACGCCCAGCCTCACGGCCTTGATGGCGCTCTGCGACGGCGCCGAACTGCTGATCGGCACGGACAGCGGCCCGGTGCATCTGGCCGCGCTGCGCGGCACGCGCGTGCTCGCCCTGTTCGGCCCCACGGACCCCGTGGTCTACGCGCCGCCGGGTCCGCGCGCGCGCGTGCTCTTCGCCGGCGCGCCCGGCGCCGAGCCGCCGCCGCGCGATCGCACGCGCCGCTCGCCGTGGATGGAGCGCATCACGCCGGCGGCGGCGGCCGCAGCCGCGGCCGCCTGCCTCAGCGAATCGTCAGCCTGAAGGGCAAACGCGCCAGGATGGCTGGGCCGGCGGCCGCGCTCTGGGCCAGGCTCCAGGCCTCCCCCGCAGCGCGCAGCAGGGACTCGGGCACGCGCGCCAGGGGCTCCGATCCCCCCCCCAGCACGTCCTGGATCATCAGATCCACCGCGCTCGGCTCGCGCTCGTCGCCGCGCACGCGGTAGCGGCCGTCCACCGCGCCGGCCAGTTCGGCGGCGGCGCGCACCGCGTCGCCGAGCGAGCCCAGCGCGTCCACCAACCCCAGGTCGAGCGCGTCGGCGCCGGACCAGACGCGGCCCTGCCCGATCTCGTGCACCTGCTCGCGAGGCATCCGGCGGCCTTCGGCCACGCAGTCCAGGAAATTGTCATAGATGCTGTCCACCACGTCCTGGATGCGCGCGAGTTCCTCGGGCGTGCGCGCGCGGAAGGGGCTCATGGCGTCGGCGCTGGGCGCGGTGCGCACCGTGCTCACGTGCACGCCGGCGCGGTCCATCAGCGGCGAGAAATCCGGTAGCAGGGCCAGCACGCCGATCGAGCCGGTGACAGTCGAAGGTTCGGCGAGGATGCGGGTCGCGGAGCAGGAAATCCAGTAGCCGCCGCTCGCGGCCAGCCCGCCCATCGAAACCACCACCGGTTTGGCGGCGCGCGTCAGCTCGACCTCGCGGCGAATCACTTCGCTGGCCAGCGCGCTGCCGCCCGGGCTGTCGACGCGCAGCACCACGGCGTTCACCGCCGGATCGAGGCGCGCCTCGCGCAATCGGCGCGCCAGCGTGGCGCCGCCGACCTGCGTGACGCTTTCGCCGTCCACGATGTCGCCGGAGGCGTGGATCACCGCCACCAGCACCTCGCCGCGGCGGGCGTCGTCGGCGCGCGCCAGCCAATCCTCGCAGGAAACCTGCTGGAAACTGCCGCTGCTCGAGTCCGTGCCGGCCTTCTCGTTGAGCTGGAGGAGCATCTCGTCCCACGGCGCCACGCGGTCCACGAAACCGCGCTCCGCCGCCTCCTCCGCGCCGCACACGCCGCCTTCCTGCATGAAGGCGCGCAGCGCCGCCGGCTCCAGCCGCCGCGAGGCCGCGCAATCGTCGAGGAAGGCCTGCTCGATGCCGTGCAGCAAGGCCATCATCTGCTCGTCGTTCTCCGGGCTGCTGCGCGAGAGCGTGAAGGGCTCGACCGCCGATTTGTACTTGCCGGCGCGCGTCGTCTGCACTTGCACCCCGAGCTTCGCCAGCGCATCGCCGAAATAGAACATCTCGGCGGCGAAACCGTTGCACTCGAAGAGACCGAGCGGCGCGATGCTCACTTCCTGCGCGGCCGTGCTGAGATACCAGCCCGCCTCGTCGAAGCCGGTGGCGTACGCCCAGACCGGCTTGCCGGTGGCGCGAAAGCGCGTGAGCGCCGCCCGCAACTCGCGCCGCTGCGCCCAGTCCTCGCACTGCGGGCCGCCTTCGTGCAGCAGGATGCCGAGAATGCGGTCCTCGGCCGCTGCGGCGTCCAGCGCGTCCACCAGCCGCCGCAGCGGCACTGGAATGACGCCGCCCTGCGCGGCCTCGCTCCAGGCGGGAGCGCCGCCCGCGTCGTTGACCTGCACCTCGGGACCGAGCACGAGCACCGCGGTCTTCGGCAGGGGCGCCAGCGCCTCGCCGGCGAAGGCGGCGCGCAGGATCACCAGCAACAGGTAGAGCGCGATCAGCACGCCGATCACGCTGGCCAGGAGAGTGCGCAGGAATTCCTTCATGGTTGAACGCGCGCGGCGCAGGCGCCGTCGCGCACGTACAGAATCAGGCTGACAGGGTACGCGCGCGCGGCGGGCGGGATCGGCAGACGGCGCGTGAAGCCCTCAGCTTGGATGAGCAGGTGGTCGCCGCGGTGTTCGAGCGTGA
The DNA here is from genome assembly GCA_964453755.1 of uncultured Planctomycetales bacterium. Taxonomy (GTDB): domain Bacteria; phylum Planctomycetota; class UBA1135; order UBA1135; family UBA1135; genus JAQBVK01. The sequence goes on along the minus strand of CAYVPL010000168.1, from coordinate 1,557 downwards.
ATTCCCGCGGCTCCTCCGCATTCAGCGCGCCGGCCCGGTCGCTGGATGCGCTGTAGTCCGGGCGCGCGGGATCTTCGATCCAGGCGGCGAGCCCGCCGGCGGCGTCGCAACGCAAACGGAAGGCGGGTCCGGATTGCGGGCGCAGCAGCAAGCCGCCGTCGGGCCGTCCGCTGCGCCCGAGCTGCAGGCTGCAGCCGCGGCTCGCGCCGGGCGCGAGCGGCGGCAGATCCACTTCCACCACTTCGCCCGGCAGCGAGGCGGCGAGGTAGTGCCCCGCGGCGCGGTCGGCGTGGGCCTCGCGGCCGCGATGCCAGCGCGGCGGCGGCGCCGCAGCGGGAGCCTGCACGGGCAGCGCAGCCGCCCACGGCTGCGGGCCGGGTTCTTGCCGCAGCAAGTGCAGAGCGGCCGCAGCCCAGGCGTCGAGCGCCGCCTCGCTCGCCACGGCTCCGGGCGCCGGCAAAGGCAGAATCCAAGCGTGCGCCGCAGGATTCGGGCTGCTTTCGCGCCAGGCCTCGGCCATGCCTTCGAGAAACCAGAGCGGCGCCGCGTCGAGTCCGGGACGGCCGGCCATCAGCAAGTGCGCCGCTTCGTGGCTGAGACTCTGCATCCAGGTGGCGGGCGGCTCCGGGAGTTGCGTCACGAGCGCGTCGCGGCGCGGCAGCGGCAGCAGCGCCAGGCCGCGCGCGGGAAAGGTGCGCGGCACGCGCGGATCGGCTTGCAGGCCCAGATCTTGCAGCAGCGCAGCCGCCTCGGCGGGATCGGCGCAGACCTGGATGCGCAAGGGCCGCTCTTCGGCCCGCGGCCAGCGCGCCAGCTCCGGCTCCAAGGAGGCGCGCAGCGCAGCGAGGCGCGAGGTGATCGACTCGCTCCAGTGGTCGCAGCCGGCGGGCAGGCGCAGGTCGAAGCCGGCGGCGCGCACGGTGCTTGGCCGCGGCGGCGCGGCGCAGGCGGGCAGGGTGCAGGCGCACAGCGCGGCTGCGAGAATGAGCGACGCCCGCCGTCCCGATCCGATCCCTTGCCCCGCTTGCCTCGCGCGCTTCCCGCACCGGTCACCGGCCTGCTGCTCGACCTCGACGGCACGCTCGTGGACACCGAGCATCTGCACTTCGAGACGGCGATCGCGGTGCTGGCGCGCCAGGGCGTCCGCTTGAGTCCGGCGGATCTGCTGCCTTACGTCGGCTGGGCCGAGCTGCCCTTCTGGCAGGATCTGAAGCAGCGCCACGGCCTGCGGCCGCCGGCCGAGGAACTGCTGCAGGAGCGCTCCGACGCCTACGTGCGCATGATGCAAGGCCGCAGGATAGAGCCGCTGCCCGGGGTGCGGGAACTGCTGGATTGGGCCTTCGCGCGCGCGCTGCCGATGGCCGTCGCCAGCAGTTCGCCGCGCGCGCTGATCGGCGCTTCGCTCGAGGCCGCCGGCTTGCGGGATCGGATCCTGGTGTGGCGCTCCGGCCACGAGGACGCCGCGCGCGGCAAGCCGGAGCCCGACGTCTATCACGCGGCGGCCGCGGCCTTGGGCACCGGCGCGGCGTCCTGCGTGGCGCTCGAGGATTCGCCGAC
>CAYVPL010000167.1:0-6017 GCA_964453755.1 uncultured Planctomycetales bacterium | reverse complement strand
GCCGATTTCGGCGATGATGGTCGCGAGCTCCGCCTTGTGGGCGGGGCCCCAGGCGCACACCTCGACGTTGTAGCGGCGGGGCGGCAGCGTGCCGTCGAGCAGCGACTCGCGCACCTCGTCTTCCAACTTGTAGATCGGGTGCAGCGGGCCGACCCAGCGCACGAACGGCAGCGCGGCCACGGCCGCGGCGCGCTCCGCGTCCATCTCCCAGATGTTGGCGTTCCAGGCCAGGAAGCGGTGGTCCGTCGCGCCGAGCGCGCGGATGCGCTCGCGCCAGGGCTCGGCGCCGGGCGCCGCGTACTGCACGATCCACAGGCGGTTCTCCTCCGGAGCGGACAACTCGGCCGGCACCTGCGGCAGCGGGTCCGTCAGCGGATCGAAGGCGGCGTAGCGCAGTTCGATCGTGGTCTCCAGGACGCGGTCGCGGGTGAAGCTCGCGCCGCCGTCGTGGGAGATCCGGAACCACGTGCGCGCCAGCCCGGCGTCGGGCGCGGTCCAGGTCTGGACGACGACCTTGCCGGTGTCGAGGGTTTGGACGTCGCCGGAAGCCGCAGCGGGGTTCTGCGGGAGAGTGGCAAGCAACAGCAGGCCGGGGAGGAGCATGGGTGATGGATGATCGGGGAGGGAGAATCCAGCATAACCGACGAATCCGCGCGGGCCAACGCCGAGGCCCGGCGTCGTAGAATCCAGGCGCCTCATGCGCGCCTACCTGGACCTCGTCCGCCACGTCCTTGAGCACGGCGAGCGCCGCACCGACCGCACCGGCACCGGCACCATCTCTCTCTTCGGCGCCCAGGCGCGCTTCGATCTGCGCGAGGGCTTTCCCCTCGTCACCACCAAAAAGGTGCTCTTCCCGGCGGTGGTGCGCGAACTGCTCTGGTTCCTACGCGGCTCGACGAACGTGCGCGACGATCTCACGCAGCACACGCCCATCTGGGACGCCTGGGCGGACGAGAACGGCGAACTTGGGCCAATTTACGGCGCCCAGTGGCGCTCGTGGGGCGGCCGCGGCCACGATCAAATTCGCGAAGCCCTGCGCCTGATCCGCGAGCAGCCCGACTCGCGCCGCATCCTCGTCAGCGCCTGGAACGTCGAGGATCTGCCGCAGATGCGCCTGCCGCCCTGCCACGCGCTCTTCCAATTCTCGGTGCGTGAGGGGCGCCGGCTGGATCTCCAGCTCTATCAACGATCCGCGGACCTCGCCCTCGGCGTGCCCTTCAACATCGCCAGTTACGCGCTGCTGCTGCAGATGGCGGCGCAGGAGACCGGGCTCGAGCCGGGCGTTTTCGTGCACACTTTCGGCGACCTGCACATTTACGCCAACCACGTCGAGGGCCTGCAGCGGCAGTTGCAGCGCGAACCCTTCCCGCCGCCGCGCGTACGCATCGCGGCCAAGCCCTTCGAGCAGCTCCGCTACGAGGATTTCGAACTGCTGGGCTACCAGCACCACGCCTTCATCAAATTCGAGGTCGCGGTGTGAGCCCGGCGCGGGGCTTCACGGTGATCGCCGCGGCCGACGACGCCGGAGGCATCGGCCGCGGCGGCGGGCTGCCCTGGCGCCTGAAGGCGGACATGGATCACTTCCGCCGCATCACCACCGGCGCCGGCGGCGGCGTCAACGCCGTGATTCTGGGCCGGCGCACCTGGGAGTCGCTACCGCCGCGCTTCCGCCCTCTGCCGGAGCGCCGCAACTACGTCGTCACGCGCCAGCCGGACTTCCGGGCCGAGGGAGCGGAGATTGCCGGCAGTCTGGAGGCCGCTCTGGAGCGCGCGAGCGCCGCCGGCGGCGAAGTCTTCGTGATCGGCGGCGCGGAAATCTATGCCGCAGCGCTCGCCTTGCCCGGATGCGCCCGCGTCTTGCTCACGCGCGTCGCGGGCCGCCACGACTGCGACACGTTCTTTCCGCGCTTCGCCGAGTTGCGGACCTTGTCAACCGGCCCGGAAATGGCCGAAGGCGGGCTGCGCTACTCCTTTCGCGAGTACGCGCCGCCCGCCTCCTGATGCGCTGCGTTACAGATCCTGCTGCGCGGCGTACCACTCGTGCAGGGCCTCGAGGTCCGCGTGCGGCGAGGTGCCTTCAAACGTGATGCCGTAGGGCACGTTGGCCGCGACGATCGGATCGAAGATGATTTCCGAGTTGCGCATGTGCGTCACCTCGTTCAGCACGATCAACTGGCCCTTGATGCGGCCGTTGCGCACCATGAAGACTTCGTTCCAGACGTTGAAGCCTTCGATGTCGCTGTGATCCTGGTTGAGGAAGGCGCAGCCTTCGTGCGTGAACTGCACTTCGCAGCCCGGCGCGATCAGGCCGATGTGAGGATGAACTCCACCGTCGCCGCCGCCGATGCGCGTGCCGTGCTTGACCAGGATCTTGTTCCGATATTTGTCGAGCACGTCGTAATCCTTCGGGCAATGCACCACGACGCCTCCCGGGAAGTAGCAGTTGTCCAGGCTGACGGTGTGGTTCTCGCTCAGGACGAACACCACCGTCTCCTCGTGAGAGACGTTCTTGAGGTTGTTCTCGCCGTAGTAGATGACTTTGCCGGCGCCCGGCACGGCATACGTGTCCAGGTCGATCTTCGGCGCCCGCACCGGCGCGCTGATGCGATGCTCCGGAGCGTTCACGTTGTAGTCCGTCGTGCTGTACTTGAAGACCTCACCGTCCACGGAAGCGCCATCGAATTCGTAGCCCTCAATCTCGGAGTAACCGGCGATCTCCCACTGTTCGGTGTCCCAGTTCCACGTGGACAGCTTGTTCTCGACGTCGGTCAACAGCACGTCGCCGCGCACGATGCCGTCTCTCATGTAGAACTCGTTGCCCAGCACCGCCATCGCCACTTCGGCGTTGCCGCCCAGGCCGGTGTCCACGTCCAGGTCCGCGCCCAGTTGCACCAGGCCCTGGCCCGACGCTCCGCTGATGCGCAAGGACACGCCGTTGCCTCCGGCTTCGAATTCGTCGGACAGCACCTCGACGCGCACGACCGAGCCGTCAGGCAAGGTCATCCCCTCTTCGCCGGTGCCCGTCCAGCGCGGCGCCAGCTGCATCCGGCGCATGGCGAAATCGAGGCCGGTTTCGGCCGCGAATTCGGCGCGCAGGGACTCGTGGCCGTCGCGCTGGATTTCCAGGGCGTCTTCGGCTGAGCCGGCGAAACTGAGGGCCGTGATGCCGAGCAGCCCCATCAGAATCATCACGAGGATGAGAATGCCGCCCGTCTCGGACTTGCGGGCGACGGAATGAAGAGTGCTGAAGGTGCGCATCGGGTCTCTCGCCCCCCTTTGCGGACCAAAAAAACCTCAAGTTGAGCCCGATTCGAACCGCCCCAAGCGTTTCAGGGGCTGGCAAGCCGGCTAGGATTCGAACCTAGACTAGCAGGACCAAAACCTGCTGTGCTACCGTTACACCACCAGCTTTCGGGGCTGCAATTCTAGGCTGCCGGAGGCCCTTGGGCAACCCTGGCCGGCCGGATTGCGGCAGCGCGTCAGCGGCGGGTGGGCAGGCGGGGCAGTCCGCCCAGTTCGCGCCGGAGCGCATCCAGCGCGTCGCGCACCGTTTGACGCTGAATGCTGGCTCGGCCTGCCCGCGACCACTGCTGGCGCGGCACAGCATAGGCCCCCGCCGGACCGGCGACGCCGATCCAGATCAGGCCCACAGGCTTCTCGGCGGTGCCGCCGTCCGGCCCGGCCACCCCGGTGGCGGAAATGCCCCACGTGGCCCCGGCGCGCTCGCGCGCGCCGCGCGCCATTGCCACGGCCACCTCGCCGGAAACCGCGCCGTGCTGCTCCAGCGTCGCGGCCGGCACCCCCAACTCGCGCACCTTGGATGCGTTCGCGTAGGTGATCCAGCCCGCGCCGAACACGGCTGAAGCCCCGGGCACGGAAGTCAGCGCTGCCGCGATGCGGCCGCCGCTGCAGGACTCGGCGCAGGCGACCGTGGCGCCGGCCGCCTGGAGGGCGCGCACCGCCACGTCGGCCAGGGTTTCGCCGTCGCAGCCCCAGAGCAGATCGCCGAGCCGGCCGCGCAGGTCCGCGTCGGCCGCGGCCATGAGTTGGACGGCGCTCGGTCCGCCGGCGGCGCCGCGCGCCAGCACCGACACGGTCACGGCATCGGCGTTGGCGGTGATGCCATAGGTGGGGTTGCGCGAGTCCGCCAGCAGGCCGTGAATGCGCGCTTCCACGGCGGACTCCGGTTGGCCTGCCGTGTGAAAAGTGCGATACAGCAGTTGGCTCTGCGCCGGGGCGCGCTCGGCGCAGGCGGCGCGGCCGCCGCCCTCGTTCCAGGCGGCGGCGGCTTCGCGCGGCGGCCCCGGCAGCGAGACGTAGCGGCTGCCGCGCGGCAGATCGAGCGCGAAAGCCCAGGCGGTGCCGGCGGCATTGGCCAGCGGGCGCGCGCCGGCCGGCACGCGGCCTTGCGCCAGGTAGGGATCGGGCGCGGAATTGTGATAACGGGAGCGGAATAGGCGCTCGAGTTCTTCGACGGCGCCGGGCACGGCCTGCAGTTTCACTCCCGCGCTGATCGCGGCTTCGGCGCGGACGCGATCGTCGGCGGTGGGTCCGAGACCGCCGGTGGAAGCCACCAGCGCGTAGGAGCCGTCGGCTTCGGTCAGCGCGCGCGTCAGATCCCCCGGGGCGTCGCCAACGGTGAGAAAGCGCCGCACTTCGAAGCCGAGGGCCAGCAACTCGCGCGCCAGCCAAGAGGAATTGGTGTCAGCGATGCGGCCCTGCAGCAGCTCCTCGCCGATCGCCAGCACGAGGGCGCGGGGAGGGGATCCGCTCCCGATTTCGTCAGTCGAGCTCATGCGGCCCCCTTCGCCTCGCGCCGCCGCTTCCGGCGCTCCGACAGGGCGATGGCCAGCAGGCCGATCTCGAAGAGCAGCAGCATCGGGCCGGCCATGAGCAATTGACTCACGGGATCGGGCGAAGGCGTCACCACGCCGGCGACGATGAACGCCACCACGATCCAGTGGCGGCGGTATTTGCGGAAGAAGGCGGCGCTGGTCAGACCGGCGACGCTCAGACCCAGCATGATCAGCGGCAATTGGAAGATGGCCGCGAGCGCCAGCGTGAGCAGCAGGAACAGGGAGTAGTAGGACTCGAGCTGATAGGCCTGGACCAGCATTTCCTGATCCGGCATGGAATACAGATATTCCAGCATGGACGGCACCAGGATCAGGTAGCCGAAGGCCATGCCCGCGATGCCGAGCGACAGGGACCAGGGCAAGAACTTCATCACGGCCTTGCGCTCGTGCTTGAACAGTCCGGCGGCGATGAAGGACCAGACCTGATGCAGCATGTACGGGAATCCCAGAATCAGCGCCGACAGGATCGCCACCTTCGCGCGATACATGATCTGCTCCATCGCGGAGAGGACCATCAGGCGGCGCTCGAACACGATCGGCGGATCCCTCTCCAGCAGCCGGTCCACGGCCCAGAAGTGCGGCTGCAGGAAGAACTCCTCCAGCTGATGCGGAAACGCGAACCACCCCAGGCCGAACAGCACGGCGATCAAAATCGCCGAATGCATCATGCGCTTGCGCAGCTCCTCCAAATGCTCGGAGAAACTCATCCGCACGTCGCCCGGCTCGTCGGTGCCTCGGGTCTTAGTCATCGTGACTCATGATCCTGCGGCGCAGGGTCCGGGGCTCGGTCCGCGCCGGCGGCATTCGCGCGCAGTTCGGAGCGGCGGCGCAGCTCGGAGGCCGCGAAGAGGCGCGCTCTGCAATGCCGGCTCGGACCGACCCCGGACCCGCGCCGTGGGGCAAGCCGTCCAATCCCGTCACGCGAGCACCGTCGCGACGGTCTTGAGTTTGTTGGTAGGAACGGAGGCTGGCGATGCCAGGCTGGGTCCGCGCGGTCGGCGCGCGCGCGCCCTCTTCTCCCCAACCCAAATCCGACGACGCGCTCAGCGGTCTGACGCATCGCCCACGCGGCCCAACTCGGTCTGCCGCGTAGTCGGGTCGGCGGCTGCGATCCGCGCCGACGGGCCGGGTCCGTGCGCGCGGGCATTGCAGAGCGCGCCT
>CAYVPL010000166.1:0-6033 GCA_964453755.1 uncultured Planctomycetales bacterium | reverse complement strand
GCGTGTTGGAGCGCGGCCGGCGCGCGCAGGTGAATTCGCGGCTCGGCGCGTCGAACGCGGCGAAGGTGGCGTAATGGCCGGTGCGGCGCCAGAAGGTGTAGAGGCCGCGGCGGAAGCGATCGGCGCCTTCGGCATTGCGCCAGCGGTCGCCGGCGTAGGCGGCGTTCTCGACGCCGGCCGGCTGGAAGGGCATCACGCTGGGGCCGCCGATCCCGGGCGCCAGCAGTCCGGAGATCGCGAGCGCCGCGTCGCGCACTTCTTCGGCCGGCAGCCGCAGGCGCGGGGCGCGCGCCAGCCAGAGGTTGGCTGGATCGGCGGCGAGTTTGGCCGGCGGCGCCGCGGCCGACTGACGGTAAGTCGCGGAAGTGAGGATGAGCCGGTGCAGCTCCTTGACGCTCCAGCCGCGGGCGACGAATTCGACGGCCAGCCAGTCGAGCAATTCGCGATGAGTGGGCGCCGCGCTCTGCAGGCCGAAGTCCTCGACCGTCTCGACCAAGCCGCGGCCGAACAGTTGCTCCCAGGTCCGGTTGACGATGACGCGCGCGGTGAGCGGATTCTCGCCGTCCACCAGCCAATCGGCGAACTCGAGGCGATTGCGCACCGCGCGGCCGTCGCGGTTCAGCACCGCCGGCACGCCGGGTTCCACGGCCTCACCGGGCTGGAGGAAACTGCCTTTGTGCAGGATGCGCGTGGTGCGCGGCTCGGCGCGCTCGCGCAGGACCATCGCGGTGGGCACACTCGGTCGAGCGGCCTCCAGCGCGGCGATGCGCTCGCGCAGCGGCGCCGTCTCCGGAGCCGCAGCGCGCCAGTGCTGGTCGAGCACCGCCGCGGCGGCGGCATCGGCGGGATCGGCGCGGAGCGCCGCGACCAGCGCGGCGGGCAGCGTGAGTTCGGCCACGCTGCGCGCCGTCCGCGCGCCGATCTCGTCCCAGTGGACAAGGCCGCCGAATTGCGTGCATGCGAAGCCGTCCACCGGCACGTCTGGCGCGAGGCCCACCGCCGCCAGGCTCGTTTCCAGGCGCACCCACTCGCCCGCGGCCGGCAGATCGCCGGCGCGGAAATGGGCGGGACTGGCCGCGTCGGCGCCGCCGAGGGCGATGCGATCCTCGCCCCACCAAACGCGATGCTCCCAAGAGCCGGCCTGATGAAACTGCAGCATCAGAGTGGCCGGCGGCTGCGCGGGATCGATGCGCACCCAGGCGTAGAGCGCGTCGTCCGCGCCGAGGCTCCACGCGGCGGCGGCGCCCTCGAAGTAATGTTGAACGATTCCGTCGCCCTGCTGGCGGCGCGCGGTGGCGCCGCTGCGCGGCGCGAAGCCCTCCGGCGCCACGCCGTTCCATGCGCCTTCGACGCGCGCGGCGGCCGGGGCGGCATCTCCGGCCCAGACGCGGTCGGCGGGATCGGTCGGCGCCGCCTGCAGCTCGGCGGCCAAGCCCGCGGCCCAGGCGACGCGCGCCGCGCTCCAGTCCGGGCGATCCGCCGCGAGTTCCGCGCGCGCGCTCGAGAGCTCGCGCTCGATGCGCGCCAACTCGGCGCGTTGAGCGGCGGTGGGCGCGTCGAGGACCGGCGCGGCCGCCTGGCCGTCGTCCTCGGTGTTGTTGAAGATCGCGAAGAGGCGGTAGTACTCCTCCTGGCTGACGGGGTCGTACTTGTGATCGTGGCACTGCGCGCAGGCGACGGTGCTGCCGAGCCAGACGGTGCCGGTGGTGGCGACGCGGTCGAGCACGGCCGCCACGCGGTATTCCTCCACGTCCACCCCGCCTTCCTCGTTCAACATGGTGTTGCGGTGGAAGCCGGTGGCGAGGCGCTGGTCATCGGTGGCGCCGGGCAAGAGGTCGCCGGCGAGCTGCTCGCGCGTGAACTGGTCGTAGGGCAGATCGGCGTTGAAGGCGTCAATCACCCAGTCGCGCCAGCGCCACTGCATGCGGTCGCCGTCCTTTTCGTAGCCGTTGCTGTCCGCGTAGCGGGCCAGATCCAGCCAGGCGCGGGCCTGCTTCTCGCCGTAGTGGGGGGAGGCGAGCAGGCGCTCGAGGGCGCGCTCGTAAGCATCCGGAGATTTGTCAGAGAGGAACGCGTCCAGATCCTCTGCCGTCGGCGGCAGACCGGTCAGATCGAGGGCGGCGCGGCGCAGCAGGGCTGCGGGATCGGCCTCGGGATTGGGCGCCAGACCGTTTTCCTCCATCTTCGCCAGCACGAAGGCGTCCAACTCGTTGCGGGCCCAGCCCGCCTGCCGGACCGCGGGCGCCGGCGGCCGCTTCGGCGCGACGTAGGCCCAGTGCCGCGCCGGCCACGCGGCCGCGGCGCCGTCGTCGGGCCAATGCGCGCCCTCGTCGATCCAGCGGCCGAGCGTTTCGATCTGCTCCGCGTTGAGCGGCGCGGCGTCCGCGTCCGCCGGCGGCATGCGCTCGTCCGCGATCTCGGAGGAAACCAGGAGCCACAGCTCGCTGTCAGCGCGCGCGCCCGGCTGGATCACGGCCTCCTTGCCGTAGCGCCCGCCGGCCAGCGCCGCCGCGCGTTGATCCAGCCGCAGCCCGGCCTTGTGCTGCTTGACGCCGTGGCACTGGATGCAGTGCTCGCGCAGGATCGGCTCGACGTCGCGCGCGAAGTCCACCGGCGCGCGCGCCGGCTCCTGCGCGCTCCACCAGGAGAGGATGGCCGCGGTCGCGCAGGCGAGGGCGGGGCGCAGCATGTCTCCTCAGGATCCTACGACAGGATTTCGCAACACGCCGAGCCCGGCGATTTCGACCTCCATCACGTCGCCGGCCTGGAGGAAAATCGGCGGTTTGCGCGCGAATCCCACGCCAGGAGGAGTGCCGGTGGCGATGACGTCGCCCGGCTCCAGCGCGACGTGGCGCGAGATGAAAGACACCAGCGCATCCACGCCGAAGACCAGTTGCGCAGTGGAGGAGTCCTGCAGCGGCCGGCCGTTGACGCGGATGCCGATGCGCAGATTTTGCGGATCGGGAATCTCGTCGCCGGTGGCGATGAAGGGGCCGAGAGGGCCGAAGCCCTCGCAGGCCTTGCCGCGGATCCACTGGCCGTCCGCGAACTGGAAGTCCCGCGCGCTGACGTCGTTGAAGCACGCGTAGCCGAGCACGTGCCGGCGCGCGTCGGCCTCGGTCACGCGGAAAGCGCGCGCGCCGATCACGATCGCCAGCTCCGCTTCGTAATCCACCTGCGCGCTCCCAGGCGGCAGCGGCACCGGCGCGCCGGGGCCGATCACGCAGGAGCCGAACTTCGCGAAGTAGATCGGCGATGCCGGCACCGGCATGCCGGATTCCGCCGCGTGGTCGCGGTAGTTGAGGCCGACGCAGATCACTTTGCCCGGTCGCGGCACCGGCGCGAGCAGTTCGACGTCGCGCAGCGGCGTCGTGGATCCCTGCGGGCGCAGCGCTCCGGCGTGGACTTGCGCCAATGCCGCCAGTTGCTCGCAGGCGTTTGCCAACGGCCCGGACAGGGGGCTGAGCGCTTCGCCCTCCAGCGCTCCGAGGCGCATCTCTCCCGCCGCGCGATAGCAGACGATTTTCATCGGTTCACTCGAAGGGCACGCCCGTCAAGCGGGACACGTCGCGGAGTTCTTCGATCACCGCCGGCAACAGCGGGATGCCAGACTGGCTGCGCTCGGCCTCGGCCGCGCGCTCGGGATCGCCGGGAATCATCACGCCGGTCGTGCCCGGTTGCGGCTTGGCGGCGCGGAAGGTGCGCACCCAGTCGTCCATCTGGCGCTTGAATTCCTCCGGCTCGATGAAGCCGTCGATGCGCATCGCGCCGAAAAAATGTCCGATGCCCTTGCCGACGCTGCGCGCGGGAATTTCCTGGCGCAGCGCGAAGGGCGGCGCGAACGGTCCCCAGTTGGCGCCGGACAGCACGCAGCACAGCACGTCCACCATCGCGGCCAGCGCGTAACCCTTGTGCCCGCCCATCTCGCGGAAGGAACCCAGCGGCGCGAGCGCGCCGCCGTCGATCATGGCCTGCGGATCGGTGGTGTCGCGGCCGTCGCGGTCGATCGCCCAGCCGCTGGGAATTTTTTCGCCGCGGCGCTTCGCCATCTCGATCTTGCCGTAGGCCACCGCGCTCGTGGCCAGGTCGATCACCACCGGCGGCTCCTCCAGTCCCGGGAAGGCGATGGCGATCGGATTGGTGCCGAGCATGCGCTCGCCGCCCCACAGCGGCGCCACCAGTTTCGTGCTGTTCGTCATGGACCAGCCGATCAGGTCGCGCTGCAGCGCCTGCAGCGGGTAGTAGGCGGCGATGCCGTAGTGATTGGTGTTGCGCACGCTCACCCAGCCGCTGCCGGCGGCGGCCGCCTTGTCCATGGCGATCTCGTTGGCCTGCGGCCCGACCACCAAACCGAGGCCGTTGTCGCCGTCCACCGTGGCGGTGCTCGGCGTTTGGCGCACGATGCTGACCCGCGGCTTGGGGTTGATGCGGCCCATCGCCAGCATGTCGTGATAGGTGTGCAGCCGGCCGACGCCGTGGCTGTCAATGCCGCGCAGATCGGCCGCGGCCAGCACGCCGGCGGCGGTCTCGGCCTCGGCGCGCGGTACGCCGAAGTGCTCGAACACGCGCCGGCTGAATTCCGCCAGCCGTGCGACGGGAAATCGGGTCGTGGCCAGGGCCGGGTTCATAGTTCCACCACTCCTTTGATCGAGCTCGGGCTCTTGCCCCACTGATCGAACGCGCCGGGCACTGCGTCGAGTCCCCGCACCACGTCCGTGACGATTTCGCCGGCCTGCACCGCGCCGGATTCGAGCAGCTGCAGCGCGCGCCGGTAGATGGCCGGCCGGCCGTCCGGATCGAGCGCGCCGCTGGCGCCGGTCAGCGCCACCAGCGCCGGCTCGAACCAGTGCAGGGCGTTGAGCGCCTCGAGCCCGGTGCCGGCGTGGCCGTAGCCGTAGAGCAGCACGGTGGCCTGCTTGCGGATCAAACCGGGCATCTGCTCGAAGATCTTGCCCGCGCCGCTGGCTTCGATCAGGTACTCGACGCGGCGGCCGTGGGTGAGCGCGGTCACGGCCTCGCGCAGATCGCCGGCGGCGGGATCCACCACGGTTGCGCCGTGGCGTTCGGCGAGCGCGCGCTTGCGCGCATCGGGCTCGCTGACGATCAGCAATCCGTCGAAGCCGAGCACGCGGCGCAGCACCTGCACGAACAGCAGGCCCGCCGTGCCGGCGCCGGTGAGCAGAATGCTCTGCACGCGGCGCGCGGGATCGGCGGCGCCGAGTTGGAAGCGCGCCTGCGCGGCAGCCGTCATCTCGCTGGCATGCAGCACGCAGGCGAGCGGCTCGCACACCGCTGCGTGGCGCGGCCGCAGGTCGCCGGACAACGGCACGCAATTCACCGCGGGCACGGCGATCCGCTCGGCCAGGCCGCCCTGCAGCCCCGTGATACCGTGCTCCGCGTAGTCGGCGCACTGATGCGTGTGGCCGGTGGCGCAGTAGGCGCACCAAAGTTCGGCGCTCCGGCCGCGGCTGGCGCAATTGAGGCCTTGATCCACGACCACGCGCGCGCCGGCGCGCAAATCGGCGCCGGGGCCGGCTTCGAGCACGGTGCCGGTGATCTCGTGGCCGAGGATCTGCGGCTGCTCGCGCAGCGGCACCGCGCGCCCGCCGGCGCCGAAGTTGTAATTCGCCTCGCCGGTCCAAATGTGATAGTCGGAGCCGCACAGTCCGACTGCCGCCACTTGCACCAGGACCTCGCCGGGGCCGGGGCGCGGATCGGCCACGCGGCGGACTTCCATCCGGCGCGGCTCGGTCAGAACCAGGGCCTTCATCGGCCGCGGCTTCCTCTCACAGGGACACCGGCTCGGGCGCCCAGATCTGGAATTCGCGGTGGCCGGTTTCCTCGGCGCGCGCCAAGGCATCCCGGGCCGCGACTTTCTGCAGGTGCGCGAACAGCCGCGCTCCCACCTGCTCGATGGACTCCGCGCCGTCGAGGATGGTGCCGGCGTTGAGGTCCAGATCCTGGTTCATGCGGTCGAAGATCGGCGTGTTCGACGCCAATTTGACAACCGGCACGATCGTGTTGCCTATGGTG
>CAYVPL010000165.1:0-6080 GCA_964453755.1 uncultured Planctomycetales bacterium | reverse complement strand
CGCGCGCTCACCGCGCCGTACGGATCCGCCAGCAGCGCCGCGCCTGGAAACTCCAGCGCCGGCCGGCCGTCGCCCAAACTCGCCTTGCCCGCGCGATTGCAGGTCAGCAGCCATTGTTGGTTCTCCGCCGCGCGCGCGCGCGCCAGAAGTTCCCACACAGCGGCGCGCGGCGACGGCCATTGCGCGGGCACGCAGGTCAGATCGGCGCCGCCGTGCAGAGCCGCGCGCGTCACTTCCGGAAAACGTAGGTCGTAGCAGATCAGCACGCAGACCTTGCCGACGCCCGCCACGCGCAGGGTCGGCGGCAGCCCGCGGCAGCGCGCCACCTGACGCCCTTCGCCGGTCGGCGAGAAGAGCATGCGCTTCTCGTAGGGCCGCCGATCGCCGCCCGGCCCGAGCACGTGCGCCTGATTCGCCGGCTTGCGGGCCGTCCCCCCGCCCGGCGCGGATCCCGTCACCACGATGCCGCGCTCCAACGCGCGCGCGTGCACCGCCTGCAAGGCGGCCTCGCTCTCCTCCCGCAATGCGCGGCCGTAAGAGGGCAGAAAGGAAGTAGTCCACTTCTCCGGCAGGCACAACAGCCGCGCCCCCGCCGCCGCGGCCCGATCCACTCCCTCCAACGCGGCCTCCAAATTGGCCGCCACCGCGCCGGGGCGGACGTCGAAAGGCAGAGCGGCGACGCGGATGCGGGTCATGGACGAAGGGCCTGGGATCGCTATGCTATGCCCCCTTCAAGCATCCGGTTGGGGACGTAGCTCAGTTGGTAGAGCGTCGCGTTCGCAATGCGAAGGTCGTGGGTTCGACTCCCATCGTCTCCACCATTCCGGTTTTGGCGTCTGATCTTCTGTTCTGGCGGCGCGGGGTCCGGGGCTCGGTCCGCGCCGTCGTGGCAACGAAGAGAGACGCTATTCGGACTTCGGAGCCGGCTGGGCTCGAACTTGGGCGAGGCGGACGAGGGCGTCTTCGTAGTCGCTGGCGAACCGCACCGTTTCTTCGAGGCGCGCGCGGTATTCGGCTTCGTTGCCCGCGGCTTGGGCGGCGAGTGCTGCCGCGTAGGTTTTTGCCGCGCTGGCGATGCGGGTTTCCAGGTTGGACAGGCGCAGCGCCGTGTCGGCCCAGCTGAAGCCCTCGGTGCGGCTGATGATTTGTTTGTAGAGATCGGCCGCGTGCAGCGCTTGCTCGTCCAGTTCGTAGGCGCGCGCGCGCTTGTAGTCCTGGTCGAGCTGCAGTTCGAAATTGCGGTCTTGGAGGACGCGCGCTTCCTGCACGTAAGCCGCCACCGCGTTGGCCTCGATCTCGGCCAGGTAGTCCTCCGCGTCGTCCGGCCGGCCGCCGCGAATGGCGACGTCGGCGCCCACCAGCGCCTGGGCGCTGCGCACCTTGCGATCCAACTGCTCGGCCAGCGCGGCCGTTTCCGCCGAATCCGGCTCGAGGCGCTCCGCGGTGCGCAGGCTGAGGTAGGCCGGCCCCAGCAGGCCCGCCTCCAGATAGAAGGCGGCTTCCTCGCGCTGGCTGGCCGCCATGTCCTGCGTCATCGCTTCGTAGCGCGCCTGGGCGCGGCTCGTCTCTCCCAGCAGGCCTGCAGCGTGATGGAAGGAGGCGCGGGCGCGCAAGTCGTAGCCGTTGCGCACGTTCTCCATGCCCTCGAAGTAGAAACTCTCGCCGAGGCGGCCTTCGCGCTCCAAGCGCGCGGCGGTGCGCCGCAGCAGCTCGCTGGAAGTTTCGTCCGCGGGATTCCAAGCCACCGCAATTGTCAACTCACGCAGCGCCGCGTCCACCTCGCCGGCCTCCAGCAGTTCGTAGCCGAGTTGGGCGTGAATGATGCCCAACTGCCGCGAGGCGCGCTGCTGAAACTCGGTCATCACGTGGCGGCGATCGGCGGGCGCCAGGTGCACCACTTGCGGCATCAAGTCCAGCGCGGTCTGCACCTGCCAGCGATCCAGCAGTTGGCGGATGCCGTCCTCGATCAGGAACCAGCGCGTGCGCTCCAGGCGCGCGGCGAGTTCTTCGTCCTCCGCCGGATCCCCGGCCTGCTCGTAGGCCTCGTAGGCGGCCAGATACTCGCCGCGCAGGAAAGAATCGTCCCCGCGCTCCAGCGCGTGGTTCTGGCAGGCGCCGCCGCACAGGGCGGCCGCGAGGGCCGGCAGAAGAACCGGTCGGAGGGTGGCCATGCCCCCATTCTGACGCGGCCCGCGCCCGTCTTCCTCCCGCGATTCGGGCCCGCCGCGCCCCGGCCTAGGACAGCGTCCAGAGGCAGACGAGGCCGTTGTGCAGCACGTGCAGCAGGATCGGGGCCCGCAGGTCGCCGACCCGCCAATGCACCCAGGCGAACAGGCCGCCCAGGCCCAGGGCCGGCAGCCACATGAGGGGCGGATGGGCCAGCCCGAAGATCAGCGACGAGAAGAACAGCGCCCGGAAGGGGCCGAAGCGCGGATCGGCCGCGAGTCCGGCGAAGACGAAGCCGCGGAAGAAGGCTTCCTCCACCACCGGCACCGCCAGCACCACCAGCACCAGGGACAGCCACTGCTCGGCGGCGTTCAGATCGTCGAAGCCGCCCAGGATTTCGTGGGTCAGTTCCAGGCCGAAGTAGCCCAGGATTTTGAGATAGAGCAGGTAGAAGCCGAGCAGAACCGGCAGAGCGGCGGCGTAGGCCACGAAGGCGAAGCGCAGCGGACGCCGCTCCGGCAGCGGCAGAAACCAGCGCGGCCGGCCGCTGATCAGCAGAATTGTCAGAACGCAGGCCAGCAGCGCCAGCAGCACGCGCGCGAGAATCCAGGGATGCGCGGGATTGGCCGGCGTCGGCAGCACGAGCGGCAGCGCGGCCTGCGCCCCCACGAAGACCGCCGCCGCCGCCAGCAGCGACCAAGCCTGCACGCGCACCGGCGCCGGCCATTCGCGGCCGCGCCGCGCCAGACGCGCCAGCGCCAGAGCCGAGGCCAGCGCGCCCAGGCCGAAGAGGATCAGGCGGCCCAGCAGGTCGGCGAACTCGCCGATCACGCGCCGGCGCCGATCACGCCTTCGGTCGGCGAGGAGGGAGACGCCATCAGCCGCTTCGCCATGCGTCCCGCGAGGAACGAATGCCGCCCGGCCGCGCAGGCCAAACGCACCGCGTGCGCCATCCGCACCGGGTCCTGCGCCGCCGCGACCGCGGTGTTGAGCAGCACGCCGTCGCAGCCGAGTTCCATCGCCACGGCCACGTCGCTGGCCTGGCCGACGCCGGCGTCCACGATCACGGGCACGCGCGCCTGTTCGACGATCAACCGCACGTTCACGGGATTCAGAATGCCCAGCCCGCTGCCGATCGGCGAGCCCGCAGGCATCACCGCGGCGGCGCCGGCGTCTTCCAGGCGCTTGGCCAGGCGCACGTCGTCGCTGGCGTAGACCATCACCGTGAAGCCTTCCTTCGCCAGGATTTCGGTGGCGCGCAGCGTGTCCACGGGATCCGGCAGCAGCGTCTTCTTGTCGCCCAGCACTTCGAGTTTCAGCAGATCGGTGTCGAGCAGCTCGCGCGCGAGGCGCGCGGCGCGCACCGCGGTGTCGGCGTCGAAGCAGCCGGCGGTGTTCGGCAGAATGGTGAAACGTTTCCGGTCCACGAAATCCAGGAAGCGCTCGCCCGGTTTCTCGTCGGCCGGAATGCGGCGCACGGCCACCGTGACGCAGTCGGTGCCGGAGGCGGCCAGCGCGTCGCGCATCAGCGCGTAGGTGGCGTACTTGCCGGTGCCCAGGAACAGGCGCGAGCGGAACTGAAAGGCGCCGACCTGGAGCGGCGAGTCGTCGGGAAGGGCGGGGGCTGGCACGGTCAAACGGAGCCTGGGGATTGTCGCGCGTTCAGCCGCCGCCGACGAGGCGAACCAGCTCGATCACGTCGCCGGGCTCGAGGAGGGTGCGATCCCGCTCGGCCCGGCGCAAAACCTTTCCGTTCCGCTCGGTGGCCACGCCCTCGGCGGGTAGATTCAGATCCTCCAGCAGGCGCGCGACGGTCAGGCCGGCGCGCCAGGGCTGCGGACGGCCGTTCACGAGGACGGACGGGACGGCGGAATCGGCCATTGGCGGGATGATTCTAAGGGCAGCAACTCCCCTCGCCACAAGGACTTAGGCGCGAAGAGAGGGTGTCCCGCAGGGCCTTCGGACTTGCCCCCGTCCCGCTCCTGGGCTACAATGCCCCGCGCTTTCCCGGCACGTGCCGGAAAGGCACCTGGCTTACGGCCAGCATCCGAACCGGATACACCCGCGGCTGTCGCCGCGGACGCGCGCGGGTGGGGAGTTCATCTCCTCACCCGTTTTGCATCCCGGTTCGCGATGCTGACCCACGCTGGTTCGGCAAGGAGGAACAAGGTGATGCGCAAGGACGACGTGCTCCGGATGATCGACGCAATCCACCGCGAACGCGGAGTGGACCGTGAGATCCTATTTGTCGCCCTGGAAGAGGCCCTCAGCATGGCCGTCCGCAAGAAGGTGGGCGTGGAAGAGGGCTGGACCGTCCACATCAACCGCCGGGACGGCGGCATCTCCCTGGAGGCGCCGGACGGCTCGGTCACCCTGCCGTCGGCCGAGGAATTGGGCCGCATCGCCGCCCAGACCACCAAGCAGGTCTTCATGCAGAAGATCCGCGAGGCCGAGCGGGACAAGACCTTCGGCCAGTTCGAGAGCCTGCTGAACACCGTGGTGTCGGCCCAGGTGCACAAACTGGAGGGCCCGAACGTCATCGTCACCCTGTCCGGCAAGACCGAGGCCCTGCTCCCCCGCTCCGAGCGGGTGCCGAACGAGCGCCTGCACGTCGGGGACCGCATCCGCATCTTGATCAAAGAGGTGCGCAAAGAGGGCTCGCGCGTCGTGATCATCGTGTCCCGCAAGGATCCGATGTTCGTGCAGAAGCTCTTCGAAGTCGAGATTCCGGAGATCGCCGAAGGCGTGATCCGCGTGATGAAGGTTGCCCGCGATTCCGGCTATCGGTCGAAAGTCGCGGTCTATTCGATGGATCCGCGCGTGGATTGCGTCGGCGCCTGCCTGGGCGTGCGCGGCACCCGCATCCGCAACATCAACGACGAGTTGCGGCAGGAGAAGATTGACATCATCGTGTGGTCCGACTCCCTGGAAGAGCTGGTGCAGAACGCGCTGAAGCCCGCCAAGGACATTCCGCTCGAGCACATCTTCCCGGACGAGGAAACCCAATCGGTGTTCGTGCTGGTCAGCGAAGACCAGAAGCCGCTGGCAATCGGCATGGGCGGGCGCAACGTGCGCCTGGCCAGCGAGATCGTCGGCTGGAGCATCGAACTGAAGACCCCCGCCGAATACGAGGCGGAAATCCTGGCGCAAGAAGGCGGCGAGGCCACTCCGGCGTCCCGCGGCAACGCCGCCGGCACGGCCGAAGACGACGACGCCATGCCGTCCGCCGGCCAGGACTTTCCCGCCGAGGAGGGCGACGCCGACCTGGGTTCGGCCAGCGAGCCCGCCCGCACCGAGGAGGGAGCCTAGGTCTTGAGCAAGGTCAAGGTTTTCACCCTGGCGAAGAAGTTCGGCTTCAAGTCGGCCGAATTCGTGGACGTCCTGAAGAGCGTGGGCTTCCCGGTGTCTTCCTACCAGGCCTCGCTCGAGGAGTGGGACGTGCCGATCATCGAGCAGCGCCTGGCAAGCGCCGGACTGATCGGCGGCGACAAGCAGCCGGCCGCCGGCGAAGGCGCGCCCGCCGCCGGGGTGGATGAGAACGCCGAAGCTCCGGCCCCGTCCTGGGCGGATCTGATGCGCACGGCGCGCACCAACGAAGACGCCGCGCCGCCCGCCGCTCCCGCCGTGGAGCAGCCGATCCGCATCGTGCGCGCCGAGCCGGCGCCGCAGGCGCCCGCCGCCAGTTCGGCCCCGCCGTCTCCCCCCCCCGCCGCGCCGGCCAAGCCCGAAGCGCAGCCGGGAGCGCGGATCGTGAGAACCCCGATGCCGCCGGCGCCGACGCCGCGGCCGATGGTGAGGAAGGCTTCGCCGGCGACAGGGCCGGCGACTGGGCTTCCGGGCGCCGCCGCGGCACCCGCCGCGGGCTCGCCGGCCACGCCGGCGTCGGAGAAGAAAGGATCCGAGACGGACGCGCC
>CAYVPL010000164.1:0-6176 GCA_964453755.1 uncultured Planctomycetales bacterium | reverse complement strand
AGATGGACGCGCTGCGGTCCGCCGCGAGCACGCGCCTGCGGCCGGTGCTGATGACTTCCATCGCCACCGCGGCGGGCCACTTCCCGCTGGTGCTGGTGACGGGTCCGGGCGCCGAGGCGCGCAACAGCATCGGCATCATGCTGGTGGCCGGCATGATTCTCGGCACGATCTTCACGCTCTTCGTGGTGCCGGTGTTCTACGCGCTGATTGCCGCCGAGCGCCTGGCGCCGCCGGTCGAGGACGCCGATCCAGAGTCCTCGCTCCATTCTTCTCCCCCCCCCGGGGGCCACGCGCCGCGCAAATTGGCGGCCGCGGCCGCGGTGCTGGCCACGGCCTGCGCGACGGTGGGCCCCGACTACGCGGCGCCCGACGCGCCGACGCCGCTGACCTGGCAGGAGTCCGGCCTGCAGACGCAGGAGGCGGATCTGGCGCAGTGGTGGCGCCAGCTCAACGATCCGGTGCTCGATCAGCTGATCGAGCGCGCCGGGCGGCAGAACCTGGATCTGCGGCAGGCGATGGCGCGCGTGCTCGAGGCGCGGGCGCTGCGCGGCGCCGCCGAAGCGGAACTCTGGCCGCAGGTGGATGGCACCGCCTCCGTGCGGCGCAACGGCCAGAGTGAGAACACGCAGCTGGGCAGCTTCGTCTACGACGCGGACGAATACGCGCTCGGCTTCGACGCGGCATGGGAACTGGATCTGTGGGGCCGCTTGCGCCGCTCGGTGGAAGCCGCCGACGCGGACTTCGCCGCCACCGTCGAGGACGCGCGCGCCGTGGCCGTGACGGTGACGGCGGAAACCGCCGCGCAGTACGTGCTGCTGCGGACCTATCAGCGCCGGCTCGCCGTCGCGCAGCGCAACGTCGACTTGCAGGTGCAGACGATGGAGCTGGTGCGCGCGCGCTTCGAGGCCGGACTGGTCGGCGAACGCGATCTGGCGCAGGCTCTGACCAACGTCTCGGCGACGCGCGCGCGCCTGCCGGAGTTCGAAGTCGGGGTGCGTGCGGCGGAGAACCGCCTGGGCACGCTGCTCGGCCTTGAGCCGGGAACCTTGGCGACGATTCTCAGCGCCGAGGCGCCGATTCCCGTGCCGCCGATGTCGGTGGCGGTGGGCGTGCCGGCCGATCTGCTGCGGCGCCGCGCCGACGTGCGCCGCGCCGAGCGGCAACTGGCCGCGGAAACCGCGCGCATCGGCGTGGCCGAGGGCGAGCTCTATCCTCGTTTGACTTTGCTCGGCACGCTGGGGCTGGCCTCCGAGGAAGTGGGCGACCTCTTCAGCAGCGGCAGCGGCGTCTACGGCATCGGCCCGTCGCTGCGTTGGAACCTCTTCGACGGCGGACGGCTGCGCCGGCAGGTGGAGGCGCAGGATGCGCGGGCGCAGGGCGCGCTGGCGCGCTGGGAGTCCTCGGTGCTGGTGGCGCTGGAGGAATCCGAGAACGCGATGACGGCCTTCGTGCGCGAGCAGGTGCGGCGCGCGGAGTTGTTGGAGGCCGTCACGCAGGCGCGGCTGGCGGTGGAATTGTCCCAGGCCGAGTACCGCGAAGGCCTGTCCGACTTCCAACCCGTGATCGCCTCCGAGCGCGCGGCGGCGGAGTTGGAAGATCTGCTCGCGCAGAGCGACGCGGCCATCGCCACGGGCTTCATCACCCTCTACAAGGCGCTGGGCGGCGGCTGGGAGCAGCAGCCGGAGTTGGTGACCGCGCTGGCCGGGGCGAACTAGAGTGGGAGGATGCGCTTCGGCTGGCTTGCCGCCTTGCTGCTGTCTGGCTGCGCCCGCCCCCTCGCCGAGCCTTTGCTCTGCCGGCTGGAGGGCGAGGTGCTCGTCGTGCAGAACCTGTCGGATGAAGGGGTGATGATCGCCGCGGGCTGGGACCTGCCCGACGGCAGCAAGCCGCTGCTCGACGTCGGTCTTGAAGTCTTCGACGAAGAACTCGGCGTCTGGCGCTGGTACGGCGAGGATTGCCGGCACCGGAATCCGGATTGCTTCACGGTGGCGCTGGCGCCCGGGCTGGAGTGCCGCACGGGCGGAATTCCCGTCGCCGAATCAGACGGCACTTTCCGCTACGTGCTGGCCACCCGCCGTCCCGGCGAGGCTTGGATCTGGCTCCCGGTCGGCGAGTTCGAAGTCAAAGATCGGTACGGCTGGGAGCCGGACGGAAGCCGCGTGGGTTCCCATCTCTTGAGCGTGACTCCCGCACTGCAGCTTCGAGTCAGCAATCTCCGTCCCTTCCCGGACAGCTCGCGTTCCCGATTCCTGATGGATCTGGAAATCGTGAATGAGACCGGCGAGCCGATTCGCTCCAAATTCACCGGCGTGCAGTGGATGTGCGAGGAACAGGGGCGATGGTTCCGGCATCCCGGCTTCCGCGGCTGCGGCAACGTGCCGATTTCGGAGTTTGCCCAGGGAATTGGACAATACTCCGAGGCTGGCCGGGCCTGGGGCCGACTCCGCTACGGGGTCTGGTTCGACGGTCTCGAGCAGCAGTACGCCGCCTGGACCGAGCCCTTTGACGTGCCGGAACTGTGGCCTTAGGCCGCGGACGGTCTCTATCATTCAGGAATGCGCGCGATCGCCCCCGCCCTGATTCTGAGTCTGACATGGGCCGCCTGCGCCGCGCCGTCTGCCGCGCCGCCGGCCAACCCGCCCGCGCCCGAGGGCTTTCCGACTGCGCCGCCGGCGACCGAGGAGCACCTCTGGCTGCGCCAGATGGTCGGCACTTGGGACGTCGTCGCCGAAACGATGGGCGCGGCCGATGCCGGAGCGCCCGAAGAGATGCGCGCGCGCTTCCGCGAGACGGTCGAGCCGCTGGGCGAGTACTGGATTCACTCGCGCCTCGAGGCCAGCTTCGGCGACACGGCGTTCCGCTCCCACATGATCGTGGGCTGGGATCCGGCAAAGAGTTCCTTCGTGGGTTCGTGGGTGGATACCCTGACCACGCATCAGTGGGTTTATTCCGGCAGCCTCGACGCGGCGAAGAAGGCTCTGACTCTCGAGGCCGACGGCCGCTACTTCGGCGATCCGACGGTCATGACGCGCTTCCGCGACGTCACCGAGTT
Source organism: uncultured Planctomycetales bacterium (assembly GCA_964453755.1). GTDB lineage: Bacteria > Planctomycetota > UBA1135 > UBA1135 > UBA1135 > JAQBVK01. The sequence goes on along the minus strand of CAYVPL010000164.1, from coordinate 3,124 downwards.
CGACGGCCCGGACGTCCGCCACAATTCGTCGTGGATGAAGGGCCTGGACGGCGAGTGGATGCTGCTGGCGCGCTCGACGGCGACGCGGAGGAAGTAAGGCCGAGTGCTAACGATGCCGGAGCGTTCCGGCCGCGAGGTCGTCTAGGAATCCGGCAGTCCATTCCTCGAGAATCTGCGAAGCGTCTTGACCGGCCGGCAATTGTGGAGTCGGCCAGCCGGCCGCGCGCAGATCCGCCTCAATGGAGACCCAGGCGGCGCGTGCTTCGATGGAACGCACTGCGGAGGAGACATGGCGCCAACCAGTCTGCGCCACGCACATCGCCCATGCCGCGCGCAAGAGTGCGGCGGAGCCGCACCGTGCATCGGGCAGCGGGCCGAGCAGATCGGTCCATGCTGGCCGGCGAGCCAGCATGAGCCGGGAGGTGCCGCCCGTCTCCGCCTCCTCGATCGCGCCGGCGGCAAGCAGAGATTCGACGGCGTCGTGCACGTTGCGCCGAGTGTAGGCCGTTTCTGACGCGAGTTCGGCGCGGCTCCAGCTTCGCCCGTCCGGAGCGAGCAACAAGACGCGGACAATCTCGCAGCGTGCGCCGACTCCGAGCAGCGCCCTCGCTCGCAGCGCGATGCAGCCGGCACGATTCTTCAAAGGCAGCACGCTCTTGCCACTGGAATGAAAACTGCCTTCCCCTGTGGCACCAGGCCAGATTTGACCTGTGGCGCTGCCAAGGTCGGCGGCGAACTCTGACCACTCGCCGGCGCCAGGCCATGAAGCAAGGAGGGTCCGCGCACGTGCGCGAGACAGCAGATGTCCGAAGGATGCGCACCAGTCAAGCACTTCGCCTCGCAAGCGCGCGTCGACGCGACCAAGGCAGCCGGTCAGCAGCAGCAGGGCTTCCGGATCGAGGTGCCAATGCTGATGGCGCCGCGTCCACGAGGAGACGCCGAATTCCGACCACGCGCTCCAGGTAAACTGAACGAGGCGGTCGTCGATTCCCTTAGATTTGTTCATCGCTGCCCTCCCATCCGGCGGCGCGCATGGCCTGAAGAAGGAAGCCGCGGAAGGCTGGCGAGGGATCCTGCGCTCGGCACCAGATTCCCGCTTGAGACAACTCGTCCGAAGTCGGCGCGAGCATGCGCAGATCCTGGAAGTGACGGCCGCGCGGACCATCGTCCACGGCGGCATAGAGTTTCAGGTGGATCTGGTCGAGACGGCCAGCGACGAACAGAGTCAGAGCGTGGTAGTCGTGGCGGCTGCAGCGCGCGAGAAAACCTTCCGGCAAGCCGGCGCGCAGGAGATCCTTCGGTCCGGTGTTCAGCCAGTTCGGCTCGAGCCCAAGATCGCGGGCGACGTCGCGCACCGCAGCAAAAAAAGCCGCAGGGATCTCGTCTGCAGGTCGCAGCGAATGCTCCTGAAAGCGCGCCACCACGTCCACGTCACGCGTCGTGCGATCCGTGAAGCCGCCTAGGATCAGACCGCCACCCCCGATCACCACCAACTCGGTGGGCAGGTGTCGGGCGTCGAGCAGCTGGCCCAGCGCCGTCAGCGCCGCGTGGAGGCCCTGGGAGCCGGAAATCGGCATGGATGGCATTCTATCTTCCCATATCGGGAAGTCTAGATGCCAACTTGAGCCGGAGGAGGCCTCAGGAGGCTCTGGACGCCTCTAGAGCAGCATCAAGCTCGGATCCTCGAGCAGCGCCTTCACGCGCATCATGAAGCGCGCGCCGTCGGCGCCGTCCACGAGGCGGTGGTCGATGCTGATGGACAGCAGCATGACGTCGCGCGCGACGATGGCGTCGCCGACCACGACCGGGCGCTTGCGCATCGCGTGCACGCCGAGAATCGCAACTTCCGGGAAGTTGATGATCGGCGTCGCGAACATCCCGCCGATGTTGCCGGCGTTGGTGATGCTGAAGGTGCCGTCCTTGAAGTCGTCGGGGCGCAGCTTGTTGGCGCGCGCGCGGTTGCCGACGTCGGTCAGGTCCGCGGCGAGCTGCAGCAGTCCCTTGGCGTGCGCGTCTTTGACAACCGGCACGACCAGGCCGTTGGGCGTGTCCACGGCGATGCCGAGGTTGACGTACTTCTTGACGACGATTTCCTGCGCGGTCTCGTCGAGTTCCGCGTTGAGCTGCGGGAATTGCTGCAGCGCCAGCGCGGTGGCCTTCATGATGTACGGCATGAAGGTGATCTTGATGCCGTAGGGCTCGGCGGCTTTCTTCGCGCGCTCGCGGGCGGCGACGAGTTCGGTGCAGTCCACTTCTTCGATCAGCGAGAAGTGCGCGGCGGTGCGCTTGCTGCGCGCCATCGCTTCGGCGGTCTTGCGGCGGATGCCGCGGAACGGAACGCGCGTGACTTCTCGGGCTCCCGTCGCCGCGGCGAACGCCGCGGTCAAAGGCTGTGAAGTCTTCTCCGGCGCGGGTGCGGCCGGCGCGGCGCTGGGTGCCGGCGCGGCGGCCGGTGCAGGCGCCGCGGGTGCGGGCGCACTGACCGCGGCGGGCGCGGCCGGTGCGGCAGCCGGAGCGGCGGCGGCGGCGCGCACGTCCTCGGAGCGGATGCGGCCGTTCGGGGCGGATCCGCGGACGGTCGTGAGGTCCACGCCGAGCTCGCGGGCGAGCATTCGAGTAGCGGGCGCGGCCAGCACTTTGGCGCCGGGGTTTGCGGCCACAGCCACTGCGGCTTGTGTTTGAGCTGCAGGAGCCGGGGCGGCTGCGCTCGCGGCCACCGCGGGGCGCGGTGCAGCCGGTGGTGCGGCGGCGGCGGAACCGGCGCCCACGATCGTGAACAGCACGTCCCCCACCTTGGCGATCGCGCCTTCGGCGACCAGCGTCTTGCCGATCACGCCGGCGCCCGGAGAAGGAATCTCCACGGTCGCCTTGTCGGTCATGACCTCGACGACCGGGTCGTCCACCTTGACCGGCTCGCCGGCCTTCTTGATCCAGCGGACGATTTCCCCTTCGTGGACGCCTTCGCCGATGTCCGGCAACTTGAACTCGAGGACGCTGCCGTTGTTGCTCGCGGCCGCGGGAGCCGGCGCGGCCTTCGCCGGCGCAGGCGCGGGCGCCGGAGCTGCAGCGGGCGCCGGGGCAGGCGCAGGTGCAGCCTTCGCGGGAGCGGGAGCGGGCGCAGGCG
>CAYVPL010000163.1:0-6206 GCA_964453755.1 uncultured Planctomycetales bacterium | reverse complement strand
GGATCGTACTTGTGGTCGTGGCAGCGCGCGCAGGCCACGGTCAGACCCAGCATCGCCGATCCCGTGGTGGCGATCATGTCGTCGATTTCGTCGTAGCGCAGTTGCTCGCTGACTTCGTTGTCCACGCGCGGGCCCACTGTCAGAAACCCGGTCGCGGCCAGGGCGCGCGCATCGTGCGGCGCCAGTTCGTCGCCGGCGAGCTGCCAGCGCAGGAACTGATCCCAGGGCAGATCATCGTTCGTCGCCTGGATCACGAAGTCGCGGTAGGGCCAGGAATTCGGCCGTTCGACGTCGAATTCGTAGCCCGCGCTGTCGGCGTAGCGTGCCGCGTCCAGCCAGTGGCGGCCCCAGCGCTCGCCGTACCGCGGGCTGGCGAGAGCGGTTTCGATCAGCCGCTCCCACGCGCCGGGCCTGCGGTCGGCGACGAAGGCCTCGACCTCCTCGCGCGTCGGCGCCAGGCCCAGCAGATCATGCCACAACCGGCGGATCAACACGCCGCGCTCGGCTTCCGGCGCAAGGTCCAGACCTTTATTTGACAATTCAGCGCGCAGGAAGGCGTCCACGGGATTGCCGCCCGTCGGCGGCGCGACCTCGCGCAGCGGTCCCAGCGACCACCACTGTTCCGCCTTAGGCACGATGGCGCCTTCGTACGGCGCGCCCAACTCCATCCACCGCTTCAGGCTCGCGATCGTCGCCGCGTCGAGCTGCGGCTTTTTCTTCGGCATGAAGGGCTTCTCGCGGTGCTCGATCAACCGCAGCAGCAGCGGATCCTCGCCTTCCAGCGGATTGCCGCTCTCGCCGCCAAAGAGCAGGCTCTCGCGGGTGGTGAGATCCAGGTCGGCCTTGCGGTTCTCCGGATGGTGGCACTCGGCGCAACTGGAGGCGAAGACCGGCGCCACCACCTCGCGGAAGAGTCGCAGCCCCTCGCCGGCGTCGGCGGCAGGCTCCTGCGTCGCGGCCCAGGAGGCCGCGAGGGTGCCGGTCAGCAGTGCCAGGATGCGCAAGACCTCATTCTAGGTGGGGGCAATCTTGGCGGGACGGGGCTCCAGTGGAGGGGCCCGGGCGGCCGATAAAGGAGTGCTTTGTTCTTCTCGCCATGAGCAATCAGCCGCCCTCCGTGACTCCGGGGACGGTCGGGACTCGCGTTCCCGCCGCCCAAGTTCCCCAGTTCGTGCCTTTCGCCGCGCCCGATCTGGCCGGCTGGCTGGCCGAGAGCGCGCAGGCTGCGGCGCCCGACCGCAAGTCCTTCCGCCTGCGCCTGGCCATCAGCGAGCACGATCTCGCCCGCGGCCTGGATCTCAACCGGCGCGAGGACTTCCTCTGCCTGCAGCGCCGGCAGATCGAGCCGACGGACGCCGTGATCGGCCACGCGCTCGCCTTCCTGCGCGACCTCGGCCCGCGCGCCGTGTTCTGTGACGAGGACGGCGATTCGGTGCGCCAGGCCATGGCGGTGGCCGCGGCCGAGTTGATCGAACGCGGCCAAACCGATTCGCTGCTCGTGATCTGCCCCGCCGGCGAGATGGCGGAGTGGATCGAACGCCTGCGCGACGGCTTCGGCCTGCCGGCCCAAGCCTGCGGCGACGACGAAGTCACGCATCTGCGCGACAACGGCTGCTGGGTCATGAACTTCGAGACCGCCGCGCGGCGCGCGCAGCAGCTCTCCGACCGCGCCTTCAAGCTGTTCCTGATTGACGAGGCGCACCAGGCTCCCGCCGAGTCCATCCGCAATCTGCGCAAGGCGCTCGGCGACGAGGGCAATTCCTTCGTCTTCGCCCGCAGTTCTTCGCCGATGCACGACGGTTTCGTCACGCTGCACCGCGTGCTGGAATTGGCGCGCGGCACCAGCCCGCACCCGCTCGGGCCTTGGGACGAGTTCGTGCAACTCTTCCTGCAGGGCGACGCCCAGGCGCGCTTTCCGCGCAAGGGATCCGAGGATGAATTCCGCGCGCGCCTGTCCGCGTGGATGCGCCGCGACGCGCGTCCGGCGCCGGAGGCCGGCGCGAAGCGCAATCGCCGCACGGTCAAGGACCACTTTGTGGATCCGCAGCCCCGCGAGAAAGAGTACACCGAACTCGCTTGGCGCGCCGCCGCCGGCTTCCCGGAAGCCGCGCGCGATCACTACCTGGCCGCCGTTCTGGGCGGCCCCTGGCACTTTGCCGATGCGGTCGAGAAGGCGATCGCCCGCAATCTGATTCAGGAGCCGGGCCTGCGCCGCATGTTGCAGGATTTGGTGGTGCGCGGCCGGAGCATGCGCGAGACCGCCAAAACCGCGGAACTCGCCAACCTCGCGCGCAAGGCGCTGAAGGACAAGAACGCGCGCCTGCTGATCTGCGTGCGCAGCGCCGCCACCGCGAGCGGCGTGGCGCAATCGCTGGCCACGGCCGGATTCCTCGAGCAGGTGGACGCGCTGAAGGAAGGGCAGGACGGACTCAATCGCCTGGCCATCCAGCGCTTCGTGCTGGGCGAGCGGCGCGTCCTGATCGCTCCGGACGCGGCCGCGCGCGGCCAGGTCATCAAGACCGTCACCGACCTGATTCACTTCGACCTGCCGCTGGAGCCCGCCGAGCACGTCGGCCGCCTCGAGCATCTCGGCGCCGCGGATTCGAGCAAGAGCGTGGTGCGACGCCTGATCCTCAAGGGCACTGCGGAAGAAGTCGCGGTGCACGGCGCGCAGCAGCGCCTCGGCTTCCACGATCTCGATCCCGAGGAAGTCAGCGGCTGGCTGGCCGATCTCGGCTTCCACGGCGAAGGCGCGTGGCAGCGCTTCCTGCTGGAGCGCGTCGCGTCCTGGCATCAGGGGACTCCGCGCGAGGAAGAACTGCTGCCGCTGCTCGAGAAGCGCAAGCTGGCGGAGTCCACGCGCGCCGAGCGCCGGCGCAGCGCCGATCGCGCGTTGGGCGCGCTCGGACCGAACTCCAAGAACGTGCGTCCGGCGCTCGAGCGCGAGGCGGCGCGCTACACCGTGCCGCAGCTCGTGGCCGCGAGCCTCGAACTGCGCGCCGGCGGCTGGCACGTGACCGACGACAAGCGGATCGTCATCGAGGAAGGCGCGCGCCACTTCGAGCTGCGCACGCCGGAGCTGCCGGGGCGCTCGATCGCGCGCCTGCCCGGAGCCGAAGAACGCGCGCTGGTCTGCGAGCCGGGCTCCTGGGGCTGGAACAAGCTGCTGGCGCGTTTTCGCGACGGTTCCCGCTATTTCCTCGCCGATGCGCGGCAGTATCCGCTCGACCGCGTGGCCAAGCGCCTGCAGGAGCAGATCGCTCCGCACGGGCTGATTCTCGAGGGCCTCAATCTGGTGTGCGCCGAGGAAGTCGTCGCCGGATCCCTGAACCTGCGCGTCGCCGCCATGGCCGGTCCGCAGCGCCACGAGGCCATCTGCGAAATCAAGTCCTGCACCGCCGGGCACAAGCTGGAGGCCTATCTCGACGCGCCGGAAACCCTGCCCGCGCCGGACGGATCGCGTCTGCCCGTGGTGAAGGAATTGAACGGACGCAGCGCCGAGGCCGTCAACGCGGCCTTCGCGCGCGTCAAGGCCAGCGCCGAGGAAGCCGCCCGCGAGCGCTCCGATCTCGCGAGTTTCGTGGCGCAGGAGCTGGGCAAGCCGGCCGCCGCCAACCGCCCGCCCACGCCGCCGGAACTGCGTTCCGCGGTCGAAGGCATGGTCGGCGTGCTCTACACCGTCGCCACCGTGGAGGCGCGCGTGCGCCACCGCGATCAGAGCGCGGCCTGGCCGCTGCAGTTCCGCTGCGTGCCGGTCAGCGGCGTGCTGCTGGACAAACTGCCGATGCCGGACCACGTGCTGGAGGGCGCGCAATTGTGGGCGTGCGCGGGCGGCCACCTGGTTCCGGCCGGCTCGATCCGCACCTGCGCGACGCCCGGCTGCATGACCGGGCTTTGCCAAGAGCACTCCGATGCCGGCACCGGCCTGCGGCGCTGCGATCAATGCGGCAAGGAGCGGTGCGCGGATCACGCTGCCGCGTGCTCCGGCTGCGGCAAGATGTCCTGCGCCGAGCACCTGGAGAAGCTCAGTTCCGGCAGCCTCGCCTGCGCCGCCTGCGGCGTGGCGCTCGAGGACGGCCGCCGCTTCCTGCAGGACGAGATCGCGCATTCCGCGCTGTCGCGGCGCGCCGGTCCGAAGGCCGAGATGGCGCGCAGCGCGCTGTCGAGCCGCTGGGCGTTCCCGAACGAGCTCGTCGCCTGCGAAATGTCAGGCCGCCTGCTGCTGCCGGACGAGATCGCGGTCTGCGCCCGCTCGCGCAAGCGCGTGGCGCGCGACCTCCTGTTCCAGGATCCGGTCAGCGGCCAGCTCTGCCTCGACGAATTCTTCGTCGCCAGCTCGGTCAGCGGCAAGCGCGCGCTGCCGGAGAACATGATCCGCAGCACCACGAGCGGCCGCATGGCGCTGCCGGAAGAGGTGCGCAACTGCGGCAGTTGCGACGCGCGCCTGCTGCCCGACGAGGGCGTCGTGTGCCAGGAGACCGGCTCCTTCGGCTGCGCGTCGCACCTGCGGCGCTGCGCCGAATCCGGCGATCTGGTGCTGCCCGAAGGACTGGGACGCTGCGAGATTTCCGGCGCGGAAGTGCGCCACGGACTCCTGCGCGTGTGCGTGGAGACCGGCAAGAAGGCGCGGCCGCAATTCTTCGAGACGTGCGCGTCATCCGGCGTGCCGGTGCTGCCCGAGGGCCTCGAGGCCTGCGGCGTGACCGGCCGGCGCGTGCGGCGTTCCCTGCTGCAGACCTGCTCGGTGACGGGCCGGCGCGCGACGCCCGATCACGTCGGCACCTGCTCGGTGACGGGGCGGCGCGTGGCCAAGGACCTGCTGGTGACCTGCGGCGAGACCGGCGTCCTGCTGATGCGCGACAAGACCGTGCCCTGCGAGGAAACCGGCGTGCCGTGCGCGCCCGAAGCGCTCGAGACCTGCGCCGCCTCGCGCCGCCGCGCGCGGCGCTCGCTGATGGGCGTGGATGACGTTAGCGGCCAGCGCGTGCTGCAGCGCCTGCTGCGCAAGTGCCCGCGCACCGGGAAGATGACGCTGGCGGAGCGCTTCGGCACCTGCGCGGTGACGGGCTCGCAAGTGCTGGCCAGCGAACTCGTGCAATGCCAGGAGACCGGCCGTCCCGCGCTGCCGGACAAACTGGAGCGCTGCGCCGCGACCGGCGTGCTGGCCCATCCGGACCAGTTCGTCAGTTGCGCCGACTCGCGCCGCCGCATTCTGCGCCGCGTCGCCGAGACTTGCGAGTCCAGCCATGAGATGGTGGCGCCCGGCGTGCTCGAGACCTGCACCCTCACTGGCAAGCGGGTGATGCCTTCGCTCTTGGGAGTGAACGAGCTGACCGGCAGCAAAGTGATCAAGGAGATGCTCGTCGCCTGCGAGCGCACCGGCAAGAAGACTCTGCGCGCAAATCTGGTGCGTTCGGCGGTGTCCGGCGCCGAGATCAGCGAGGACATCGTGGTGCGCTGCGAAGTCACGCATGCGCCGGCTCTGCCCGAGGAGCTGGTCACCTGCACGGCGACGGGCAAGCGCGTGCTGCCGTCGCTGATCGGCACCTGCGCCGTGAGCGGCAACAAGGTGCTGGAAGACTATCTGCAGACCTGCGAGGCCAGCGGCAAGCGCGTGCGCCCCGACCTGCTGCAGTCCTGCTCGCGCAGCGGCCGCCGCATGCTGACGCAGTTCCTCGGCGTATCGAAGATGAGCGGCGAGCGCGGCGCCAAGGAGCTGCTGGTGCTGTGCGAGGCCAGCAAGCGCCAGGTCTTCGCCGACGAGCTGACCATCAGCGAATTGTCAGGCAAGCGCATCGGCAAGGATCGCGCCGTGCACTGCGGCATCAGCGGCCTGGTGGTGGACGTCGCCGAGACGCAGCCCTGCGGGCTGTGCCGGCAAGCGGTCTGCACCAGCGAGATGCTGGACGGCGTGTGCTGCGCCTGCCTCGAGTTGGTCGGCCGCCGGCAGGGCGTGGACGCCGGTCTCGCGACCGTCGGCGCACTGCAACGCGACTGCAAGTGGGCCGGCTCGCTCAAGGCGCTGATCCACGGCGACACCGTGCGCGTGCTGGCGCGGCGCCGCTTCTTCGGCGCCTTCCGCCGGCCGTGGCTGGTGGTGCTGCGGCGCCCCAGCGCGCGCGGCCCCGGAGCTCCGCCGCCGGTGGCGGCCAGCGCCGGCGAGACGCCGGGCAGCCCGGCAGGCGCGCTGGAGATCGTGCTGCAGG
>CAYVPL010000162.1:0-6214 GCA_964453755.1 uncultured Planctomycetales bacterium | reverse complement strand
ACATGGTGACTCCACTCATTAGGCTGGGCGGACGGATTACCTATGCTCGTACTGAAGGCTGTGGACGCCACATTTCCCAGAGATGAGACAGCATGGCCCGGGTTCGGAACCGACATTGGGCATAAATTTTGAAATGGCGCTCCTCTCGCGGGCAGGAAGTTAGACCCCAAGCCGTCGAACCGCTAGCGGCAACGCATCTCCCGGATCTCTCGATCTGATAATATCCTGCAGAATCGTTGCAAACCTGGAATGTCGAGGACCTGTGGGCAGATCTCCTCAGTTCGCGGTTGCCAGAGCACTCGAACTTCAGCCTGGTATGCAAACGATAGATCCTTGATAAGTGCCGGATGCGCCCCTGTATCGGATTTATAGTAGGTGCTACGCGGCATGTAAATGCAGTCGGCAAGTAGTGCCTTGGGCTCAATCAAGGAGGATGCTCCAAGTGCGTTAGTAAGTGCACGCACAAACTGCTTAGTGTTTGAGATCTTAACAACGGTGTCATAGCCAGGGAAGCGATCTAAAATAGACTTGCTCAACTTGGACGAAATCGAGAACACGAATACATTCGGGCTGTGAAGCTTAAGCACCACTTCACAATTAGTCATTGAGCTGCCTTTGCCGGTCAGACTTACAACGTCTTTTGTGAAGTCTGGAATGGATTCGGGGATATCTGCGTACATATTATCTGTGCTCCATATCGCTTTCATTCCCTCGTCTGGATCACCAATCGCAGGACCGTATCGCTCATCATTGCGGTATTCGTGAAGTGTTCCGATACGCACGCTCCCCTGCTGAATGAGTCCCTGCGCGAAACGGCGAGACATGTATTTATAAAATGTGCTGCCGAGGCGGTTGTGCTGTTCCATTCTTTGCCCGCAGCTAGAATATTCTTACTGACGGGATTAACAAGAACTTTTCGCACAACAAGAGGAATGGACCAGAACTGCTTCCTAATGGAGGCGCAAATTGGAGTCCAGCCAGGCCTGCGCGCCGACGGTGTCTTCGATGGGAGTCTTCGGATCCACGTGGTGCTGGTAGTAAAGATCAATGTGGCCCGTGCCGAGCCGCTTCAGGGAGCCCTCGACCGCGGCGCGGACGTTGGCCGGGCTGCTGTCCAGGACGTCCGGGCCGCTGCCGGAGTGTGAGGCGAGGCCGAACTTGGTCGCAAACACCACTTGGCCGCGGCAACCTTTGATCGCCCGACCGACGAATTCCTCGTTGACGTAGGGGCCGTAGATCTCGGTGGTGTCGAGATGGGTGACGCCAGATCCAACGCCCGGAGGATGGTGCGGATGAACTCAACCTCGGTGCCGGTTCCGGGATCGTAGTAAGCAGATATGGACATGGCGCCGAGTCCGATGCGGGAGACGTCGAGTCCGCCGAGGGAGATGTGCATCATGGATGTCAGGTGCTTAAACGCTGCGGGGCGGCATGGCCACAACAACCTTCCCCTTCGCGCGCCCCTGCTCCACCCACGCCAGCGCCTCGGGCGTCTCGTCGAAGCTGAAACTGCGATCCATCACCGGGCGCAGCGCGCCCGCGTCGTAGAGAGCGGCCAGCGCCTTCAACTGCGCTCCATCGGCTTGCATGAACAGGAACTCGTAACGCACGCCCAGTTTCCGCGCCCGCGCACGCACCTTGCGGCTCATCAGCGCCATCACGGGCTTCAGCAGCGGCCGGCCGAGCTGCGCAGCGAAGGCGGCGTCCGGCGGGCCGAAGACGCTGATCGCCAGGCCGCCGGGCCGGAGCACGGTCAGCGACCGGGCCAGGTTGTCGCCGCCCAGCGAATCGAGCACCATGTCGTAGCCGGAGAGCGACTCGGCAAAATCAGCCTTTGAGTAGTCAATCACCTCGCTCGCTCCGAGGCCGCGCAACTTCTCCGCGTCACTGCCGCGCGCCGTCGTGGCGACGTGCGCGCCCAGGTGCCGCGCAATCTGCACGGCCGTCGAACCCAAACCGCCGGCGCCGGCGTGCACCAGCACCTTCTGCCCGGGCTGGACGCGCGCGCGCACGGCCAGCGCCTGCCACGCGGTCAGCGCCACCAGCGGGAGCGCGGCGGCTTCCTCCATTGTCAAAGAACGCGGCTTCAAGGCGACGTCGGCCTGGTCCACGGCGATGCGCTCCGCGAACGTCCCGATGCGCAGGTCGCGCGGCCGGGAGTAGACCTCGTCGCCTGCCCGGAAGTCCCGCACCTCGGCGCCGGTTTGCAGCACGACGCCCGCGAGATCGTGCCCGAGCACGAAGGGCCGCCGGTACTTCAGGAGCAGCTTCAGTTCGCCGTCGCGGACCTTGAAGTCCACCGGATTGACGCCGGCGGCATGCACCTGGATCAGCAGGTCGCGCGACCCGACGGCGGGTTCCGCCACCTGGGCGGCGCGGAGGCCGTCCTTGCCGTATTTCGCGACGACGAAGGCCCTCATGAACAGCCGTGGAGCCGGCGCCGGTTGCGCTACTGCCCCTGCGCCAGCGTCACGACCGGCAGCGCCAGCAGCCGCTTGGTCTCCCCCACCAGCCACTCGATTTCCGTGAACGGCTGATAGGAAATGTCCTGCCAGCGCACCTTGCCGTGCGCGTCCACCAGGAACGTTCCGTGCAGGGGCATGCCCTCGAAATCGTCATAGCAGCGCCACGCGCGGAAGGCGCGCTGCAGCGGATCGGCGAGGAGCGGGAAGGGGAAGCGGTCGGCCGGATCCATCTCCGCCAGCGTCAGCGCGAGGCGCTCCGGCGTGTCGGTGCCGATCGCCACCACGTTCACGCCCAGCTCCACGAAGGCGCCGGCTTGCGGCGCGAGCGCGCGCAGCTGCTCGATGCAGTGCAGGCACTCGAAGCCCAGGTAGAAGACGACCAGCGTCGGCTTGCCGGGCTGGATCGGCACTTCCGACGCCGGCGCGCTCCAGGGCTGCCAGGTCTTCGGTCCCAGAGTTGTCAAATCAGGCCGCGTGCCGAAGTCCGCCGGGAAATCGGCCGGCGTCACTGCGCGCGGCGCGGGCAGGCCCAGACGCTGCGCCAGCGGACCGTTCGCGCCGGGCATCTTGGCCAGGTCGGCCTCGCGCTGCGCGAGCGCGTCGGCCTGGGCCGGATCGGCGGCGGCGCGCTGGGCGAGCACGAGGCGCGCAAGGGTCTCGAAGCGCATCGGCTCTTCCTTCACCTTGGGCTCCAGCAGCTCCACGGCAGCCTGCGCCTGGCCGGCGCTCAGTTTCGCGTCGGCCAGCAAGGTCGGCGGGTAGCCCTCGATCTTTTCGAAGATCGCAATCGCGGCCGCGGCATCGCCGGCGGCGAGCAGGCGCTCAGACTCGAGCTCCTGCTGCAAATCCAAAACCGCGCGCACCACGTCCGTGGCCTGGCGCTGCGCGTTGCCCAGCGCTTCGTCGATCTTGGAAGACTCCAACCCCTTTTCAATGGACGCGTCTTCCGCCGCGTCCACGGCTTGAGCCCGCTCGGCCCGCGCGCGCGGCAGCAGCGCCGCGGCCTCGGCCACGATCGCCTCCGCCTCCGCGGTGCGGCCCAGCCGGAAAGACGCGCGCCCCAGCATGCTCAGGCGCATGATCTCGCCGTGCAGATCGCCGCCCGGCTCGAGATAGCCCGCGCGATCCAGCTCGAGCGCCGTCTCCCACAGCTGGTGATCCTCCACCAAAGCGGCCAGCCGGCCGCGCGCCTCGGCCGCGATTCCGCCCCAATCGTCAATCTTATTGTACTTCGGATGCCGCGGCAACTCGACCATGTTCTTCGCGATCTCCAGCGCCTCCGCCACGCGCCCCTGATGCGAGAGGCTCTCGCTCATCCAGCCTTGGTTGTGGCCGTAATTGTGAATCAAAAATGGCATCACGCGGTCGCGCTGCATGTGCGCGTGGTCCACGCGGCTGCTGGCTTCCTGCTGCCAACCGGCCTCGCCGTGGCGGTCGAGTTTGGCGTAGATGTGCCCCGCCATGTGCCACTGGTGCGCGATCCCGGGCGCGGTCGAGCCCAGAATCGCCGCCGACCGCAGCGCGCGCGCGCCGTCTTCCTGATCCCACAGGTGGATGCGGTAGTGGTGCGCCGGATGGTTGGGCGCTTTGTCAAAGACTTGGTCGAGCAGAGCGTCCACCGCGACGTGGGAGACGATCGGCACGCCGCCGCCCCAGTCGTACGCGTGCCAGATGTGCACGGCCAGGAGCGCCTTGGCCTCCGTCTCGGCGGGGAATTCGTGCACGATCGTGCCGATGTCCTTCACCAGCTGCTTGTCGCGCCGCTCTTTCTCTTCCTTCGCTGGCGCCGCGAAATTTTTCGTCAGCGCCGCGGTCGCGGCTTGCACGCGCGCCGCGTCGCCGGACTGCAACTCCGCGCGCGCAGCGGCGTCCACCTGGAACCACGCGGCCCAGGCGTCCACCCACAACTGCTCTTGGCGCGGCAGCGCGGTTGCGTGCGTCAGCGCCTTGGCGATCAGGCCGATCGCGCGCTCGGGACTCTCGACGTTGGCGAGAGTCATGCCCCAGTAGGCCATCGCGCAGTCGGGCTGCAGCTTCGCGACCTGGCGGAAGCTGCGCTCGGCCTCGAAGAACCAGAAGCCGTGGAGTTGCGTCAGGCCTTGGTCGAAGAAGGCCTGCGCTTCGGCGCTGAGTCCCGCGATCGGCATGTGCACCTGCGGCGACATGCCCTCCATGAGGTAGGCGGCTTGGCGCGGGCCCTCGTCGAAGGCTTCGCCGTGGCGCGAGTGGCCGAAGGGATCGGGCTCCTGCGCGGCCAGCGCAAAAACGCCGGCGCAGAGGAAATTGGCGAGACCGGGAGCGAGCGGGAGCATCGGGGAAGACCAGTTTGAGACGGGGCCGCGGTTCCCGCAAGGCCGGCCCGTTCGCGCTGGGTCGGTTAAAGTGGAAAACGCTCCGGCGTCGCGCGCCGGCGTTCAACCATGATGCTTGCCACCCTTCTGATTTCCACCTGCGCGATGCAGGAGGCCGCGGTTCTCCCCCCCCTCGCGCCGATCGGCGGCAAGCCCGAAGTCACGGTGCTGACGGAGGATCACGATCCGCGCGTGCTGGAGCTGAAGTTCCGCCATGGCACACGAGTGACGCTGCGCGGCGGGCACCTGGTGACGCCCGCGGATCCGCTGCACGCGCTCAATTCCTTCCTCGACGACCGCGACGCGCTGCGCGAGCGCGTGTTCGCGCAGCCGGAGAAGTGGCTTGACAATTGGCGCAAGGCTGGCGAGGCGCGGTCAGGGCTGCCGCTGCACGATTTGAATTTGTTCTTCCGCGTCACGCTGCCGGAGGACGGCCGCGTGGCGGAGGTGGTTGATTGGCTGAACCGGCTCGAGATGGTGGAGATTGCGTACCCGATCGGCCGCGTCACGGATCCAATCGCCGCGCCCGCCGCCGCGCCCGCCACTCTTCTCGCCCCCGACTTCCAGGCGCTGCAGGACTACCGCGAGGCCGCGCCGCTGGGCGTCGATGCGGATTACGGCAACACCTTCAGCGGCGGCCGCGGCGAAGGCCATCTGATCGCCGACGTGGAAACCGGCTGGACTGACGATCACGAAGACATCGCGCATGCTGCGCAGGGCAATTACGTCGGCCTGCCGCCGGCTTACTACCCGTGGGATCACGGCACGTCCGTGCTTGGCGAGCTGGTCGGCGAAGACAACGACGCCGGCGTGCAAGGCCTGGCGCATCAAGCCTCGGTGGTGATGTCCACGCACCAGGGCAACGCCGCCAACATTCCCACGGCGGTGGTGTACGCCGCGGCCGCCTGCGGGCCGGGCGACATCGTGGTGATCGAAGCGCAGTGCTACGGCGCGCCGCCGGGGCCGTTCCCGTGTGAGTACGTGGCTTCGACGTTCGCGGCGGTGCAGACCGCCACGGCCAACGGCATTCACGTGTTCGCGGCGGCCGGCAACGGCGACGTGAATCTGGATCAGGCGGCGTTCGGCGGCGCGTTCGACCGCAACGTGCGCGATTCGGGTTCGGTGATCGTCGGCGCGTCCGACGGCGCGTCGCTCAACAAGGCGTATTTCTCCAACTACGGCACGCGGCTGGACGCGCACGGGTGGGGATTTAACGTCGTGACCGCCGGGTACGGGGATTTGTACGGCTCGCCGATCGCGACGCAGGAGTACACCGCCGTGTTTTCCGGGACGTCGAGCGCCACGCCGATCGTGACGGGCGCGGGGATCGTGCTCAACGGGATTTACCGCGAGTGCTTCGGTTCCGATCTGCCGCCGCTGCAGCTGCGCGCGCTGATG
>CAYVPL010000161.1:0-6215 GCA_964453755.1 uncultured Planctomycetales bacterium | reverse complement strand
CGCTGGTGACGGAGTCTTCCAAACGGGCCCGCAACACGTCCAATCCGCTCTTCGCTATCAATCACACGCTGGCCTCCCTGCGCGACGGCGTATCACGCCTCGTGCGCCGGACTTGGGCCTGCACCAAGAAGCGCACCGAGCTGCGCCATCACGCCTGGATCTACGCCGCCTGGAAGAACTACTCCCGCCCGCTCTCCAACCGCCTCCGCCGCGTCTCACCGGGCATGATGCTCGGATTGGTGGACCACAAACTCAGCCCGGCCGACCTGCTGCGCTGGCGCTGGCCGAATCATTCTTTCTTCGGCTCTTCACCCGCTTTTTCTTCGGCCTCGGACCTCCAGCCGTCTGGGCCAGTATCCGACTAGTGGGCCTCCCATCCTCCCCCTGTGTCCGTGACAATCTCCCTCTCCGGCCAGCGCAGTGCCGCCAGTGCGTTGCGCTTGCCTTGGGCGTCGCCGCGGGCGCGGCCGGGGTTGCGGTAGCCAACGCCGTAGTCCACGCAGTAGGCGTTGCGGCGCGGGCCCAGCGCGGCTTCGGGCGGCGTGCCGGCGAATAGGTAGGGTCCGCGGGCTGCGGGCCAGTCCGATTCGACGAGGCCGCGCCAGTAGTGGCCGAAGACGACCGCGGGCGCCTCGTCGTAATCCTGCCACCACGCCACGCGCTCGACGCGGCGCATGCGTCCGCCAGCGCGAAAGGGCGCCGCCGCGGGGCGCTCGAGGCCGGAGGTGCAGACCGCCACCGGATTCGCGTTCTGGCGCTCGACGTCGGCATCGATCATGTCCGGGTGCACGCCGCGGGCGATCAGGGCGCTCTCCACGTGCTCGCGCGCCGCGTGGAAGCGTGCGCGCGCGCTGCCGCGAGCGCTCCGCAGCGCGTCCAGGCTCTCGCGCTGCCAGCAAGCGTGAACGACGCGCAGGTCGGCGCGCTCGAGGGCCAGCGGCAGGGTCTCGAGGAACTCGAGCAGCTCCGCGCGCTCCGCCTCCGTGCCCAGCACGCGCTGCGGAATCCACGCGCCCGTTCCCGTCAGCGCCTGCGGCTCGCCATAAAACCACTCGTTGCCGGAGCGGCGCTTGCCAAGCAGCAAATTCAGCTCGTGGTTGCCGAGCACGCAGGACGCCCGGCCCGACTCGATCCATCCGCGCACCAGGCGCGCCACCGCCAGGCTGTCCTCGCCGCGGTCCACCAGATCGCCCACGAACACGGCGTGCCGCCCTTGCGCATGCGAGCCGTCGGCGCGGTAACCCAAGCGCGTCTGCATCAATTCACGCAGGGCGTCCACCTCGCCGTGCACGTCGCCGATGACGTCGAGAGGGCCGGAGGGCAGCGGGCGAACCAGGTCCATGACCAGGATTGTGCGCTCGCGGCAGTCCGTCACGCCCATCCAGACCAAAAAAACAGGCGGGCGCTCTTGCGAGCGCCCGCCTTGGGTTGGACTCGATTCGGGGGACTAGCCGCCGAAGGCGAGGTCGAAGGTCGCCCAGAACACGGACATGTTGTCGCCGCTGTTCGGATCGATCCACGCGTAGCCGAACCACGACATGACGTTGCCGCCGAGCTCGCCGCCCACGGACAGGTCAATTTCATCGTACTCAGTGCCGGCAGTCTCGACGTACATCATCGAGAGACCACCGGTCCAGCCCTCGGCCGGAGAGATGTTCAGGCCGACGTTCCAGGTGTCGGTGTCCGGGGTCCAAATGCCCGCCGTTCCGAGCACGTCCGCGAAGCCCACCGCATCGTGGTACTCCACGCCGTAAGCGAAGCCGGTGGACGACAGACCGGGGACGGAGAAGTCTTCGTCCGAGTTCGACACGGCGACGCTGACGCCGCCGTTCTCAACCCCGGGCACGCTGCCCAGAGCGGCGATGTCGAAGCCGACGCCCGCGAACCAGGCGCCGTCGCTGGTGTCGCCGAACTCGTAGCGCGCCACGTCGAACTCGTAGCTGACGCTCATGGCCTCGCCGTTCACGTCAATGCCGTACCAGGTCTCGTGCGTGCCGCTGGGGCCGCCGCTCGAGAGCTCGTCACGGATGAAGTACGGCTCGAGGTTGATCGGGCCGCAGACTTCGATCATGTCGCAGGTCCAGGTCAGGCCCAGAACGTAGAGCATGTCGTCCGTCGCGGTCATGCCGTTCTCCACGCCGTTCATCATGGACGCGTGGATGTTGGTCGGACCCAGTTCCCGGTCGTACCAAAGGCCCGAGAAGGTCGTGACCAGGTTGTCCCAGGACTCCGATCCCAGCAGGCGGCCGGCACCCAGGTTGTAGTAGCTGCGGCCGGCGCGAATCGTGCCGCCGTCGCCCACCAGATCGTCCACCTCGACCCAGGCGCGGTCCAGGCCCTCGCCGAAGGAGCCACCGGACATGGTGCCCATGTCGTAGCGGTCCGTCGCGCTGCCGCCCCAGGCTTCGTTGCCGGAGAAGCCCACGAAGGCGCGGGAGGCCTCGGTGACGTTGAACAGGAAGTTCAACCGAACCCGGGTGTCCAGGTCACGGTTGTTGGTTTCGATGCCGTCGTCGTACCAACGGTTACGAACGCGGAAATCACCGCTGATGACGATGTTGCTTTGTTGAGCCGGAGCGGCGAGACCGCCGTTCAGTTCAGCCAGAGCACGCTCGAGGCTTTCTTCGTTTTGCTGAGCGACGCCCTGGGAGGCCAGAGCGAGGGCGGCGATTGCCGCAGTGGAGTACAGGCGAACCTTCATTCCGAGACTTCCTTTTGTGGCCCTGAGGGACCGTGGGGTTTCACCGGCGGGAAGGGAGCCCATTCCGGCGTTGGAGTCATGAGCCTCGAAGGGCTGCGATGCCCCCCGAGAACCAAACATTGTGCCGGGGCGGCTGAGCCGCGCAAGGCCGAGTGGCCCCGCGCAAACCCTCCCCCCAGACCTAGCCCCTTCCATCGGCCGGCGAACTTGAGGGTTTTCCAGAAATCTTTCGGGGGCGGCAGAGCCGACCTGAATCCGCTGATACAAGGCATTATGATTGTTGCAACGCCGGGCGGCAGCCCTACCCTTAAGCCGGCTTTGCGTCTCCTGCACCTCCACGACGCCCCCAGGATCCCGGGGGGGGCCACCGGATACCTCAAACGCTTGTTTGAGGAGGCTGCTCGGCGCGGGCATCAGCAATGGGCCTACGCCTTGGACGAGCCCGCGGCTCACCCGGCCCTCAGCGGCAGCCAGGCCTTCCAGTACGCCTGGCCGAAGTCGGCCTGGCAGCGTCGGCGCGATTTTCATGGCTACCACCCTGCCCTGGCCGCGGATTTGGCCGGCTGGATCGCCCAGGTGCAGCCCGACCTTATCCACGTCCAAAATTGCGCCGTCTTCCGCGGCACCATCTTCCCGGCCCTGGCCGCTTCCGGTCGGCCGGTCCTGATGACCGTGCATGACTTCAGCCTGAACGACCCCCATCCCGGCGGCCAAGCCCGATCCGGATGGAGCGGAGCCCTCAAGACCTGGCTGGATCGGCGCTCCCTGGCCCGCAGCCGCCGCGCGGTCTTCGCGGCCGTGGACCTCTTCCTCTGCCCCACCGAGGCTCTCCTGCGCGGAGTCGGCTTTCCGCCCGCGAAGGCCCGCCTGCAGCGGCTGCCCATCGAGTTGGCCGAAGTTGCGCCGGTCCCGCCCGCGTCGCCGTGCCAATTCCTCTTCGCAGGCAGCCTCTACCGCTCCAAAGGAGTGGACCTCCTGCTGCGCGCGCTTCATCAGGCTGGCGGCGCCGCGCGCGACGCTCGTCTGGTGATCGCCGGCGACGGCGATCAGCGCGCGCCCTTGGAGAGCCTGAGCCGGGAACTCGGACTGCAGGACCGTGTGCGCTTCCTGGGCCACTGCGCTGCGGAACGCATGGAGTCCGCTTATGCCGGCTGCCACACTTTGGTCTTGCCCTCGCGCGTGCCGGAGAACTCCCCGCTCACCGTGCTCGAGGCCGGAGCCCGCGGCCGCCCCGCGATCGCGCCGGCCGCCGGCGGCGTGCCCGAGCTGCTCGCGGAGAATCGCGGCTGGCTCTTCCCGCCGGAGGACGTCGGCCAACTGGCGCGCTGCCTCGAGACGGCCGCCGCCGATCCCGCAGCCGCCGCCGCGCGCGGCGCGCGCATGCGCGCCTGGGTGCGCCAGGAGTTCGCGCCGCAGCGCCACTGGGACGATCTCGAGGCGGTCTGGCGCGAACTCGCCGGCGCAGGCGCGGCGCGATGAAGGTTCTGCTCGAAGCGCACCGCCTGGCGCGCACGCGCGATTTCGGCGGCATCGACTCCTACTGGCAGCGGCTGGTGCCCGAATTGCTGGAGGCGGCCGATCCCGACACGCGCTTCACCCTGCTGACGGCATTCCTGAATCCGCGCCGCGCCCGCCTGATGACGCCCTATCAGGATGCCGGCGCCATTCTGCGCCACTGGTGGGCGACGCCCGAACTGCTGGACGCGGCGCGTCGCTGCGGCGCGGGCTTCGAGTCCTTCGGCGGCGCGCACGATCTGGTGCACCTGCCGGAGCCGGTCTGCGCTCTGCGCAGCCGCGGCCGCATCGTCGTCACCGCGCACGACCTGATGTACGTCCGTCATCCGCAGTTCCTGCAGCCGCGCTGGTCGGCGCGACTGTTGCGCGGCACGGCGCAGCTCGCGGGCACGGCGGCGCTGTGGATCTGCGTCAGCGAGCACACGCGCGCGGATCTGGTGAAGCATTACGGCGTGGCCCGCGGGCGGACCGAAGTCGTGCCGCACGGAGTGGACCCGGCCTTCTTTGCCGCCGGCGCGGATCCAGCGGCGTCGCGCGCGACGGCGCTGCGCCTCGGTTTGGGCGAGCGGCCATACTTTCTGTTCGTCGGCTCAGTCGAGCCGAAGAAGAACTTGCCGCTGCTGCTCGAGGCCTTCGGGCGCGCGGCGGCGAGCCCCGGGGGTCTGCGCGCCGACCTGGCCGTGGCCGGCCGCGCCGGCTGGGGCACCGCCGAAGCCATTGACGAGGTGTTGGAGCGGCATCCGCTGCTGCGCGCGCGGGTGCGATTCCTGGGCTTCGTCGCGCAAGAGGAGATTGCGCCGCTGATGGCCGGGGCGCGGGCGCTGGCCCTGCCGTCGCGCTACGAGGGCTTCGGCATGCCGGTGCTCGAAGCGATGGCGGCCGGAACGCCGGTTCTGTGCACGGACCGCGGCGCTCTGCCCGAAGTCGCTGGCGGCGCCGCCTTGCTCTTCGATCCGGACGACGCCGAAGGTCTGGCCGCGCTGCTCGCGCGCGTGGATGCCGACGACGGCTTGTGCCAGAATCTGCGCGCGCGCGGCCGCGAGCGCGCCGCGCCCTTCACTTGGCGGCGCTGCGCCGAGGCCACCCTCGCCGCCTACCGCCGCGCCTGCACCCTGCCCGCATGAAGCTGCTCTTCGACGCGACGGCGATGGCGCTCACCGGCTATCACAAGGGCGGCGCGTATCGCTACGGCCTGGAGTTGCTGCGGCATCTTCCGGAGGCGGCGCCGAAGGACTGGCAGCTCACTCTCTATTACAATTTCTTCAGCCGCCGGCACCTCGCGAAGATGGAGGAGACTTGCCGCCTGGCCGGCGTGCCGCGCCGCGTCGTGACGCGCGTGCCGCCGCAGTTGCTGCAGGCCGCGCGCGCTCCGGTCGAGTGGGTGGCCGGCCCGCACGACCTGTTCCACGGCCCCTTCGACGTGGTGCCGCGCACCCGGAGCGCGGCTCGCGTCGTGACCATTCACGACCTCGCCTTCCTGCGCGCTCCCGAGGGCCTGCCGGCCTCCTGGATCGCCGACCGCCGTCGCACTGTGCCGCCAAGCGCGCGCCGCGCCCATCGCGTGGTCACCGTCAGCGAGTTTTCGCGGCGCGACATCGTCACGCGGCTGCAGATTCCGGAGAACCGCGTGGTGGCGATCCATCATGGCATCGGCCCGGAGTTTGCGCCGGCTCAGGATCTCGACGCCGATCTGGCGCGCCTGCGCGAGCGCTATCAGATCGTGCCCGGATTTTTGCTCTACCTGGGCACGCTGCAGCCCAACAAGAACGTCGAAGGCCTGTGCGCAGCCTTCCAAATTCTGCGCCGCAGCGGCTACGACGGGCAGTTGGTGCTGGCGGGAGCGCCCGGCTGGCTCTTTGACGAAATGTGGGCGCGCATCGCCGCGCGCGGCGACGACCGCGGCGTGCTGCGCACCGGCTTCGTGGACGACGAGGACATTCCGCGCCTCTATCGCAGCTGCGGAGCATTCGCGCTGGTGAGTTTCCTTGAGGGCTTCGGC
>CAYVPL010000160.1:0-6222 GCA_964453755.1 uncultured Planctomycetales bacterium | reverse complement strand
GCTGTGGGGCATGGCCGTGCTCGTGGCCACGGGCGCGCTGGGCCGCTACTTCTATTCCTTCGTGCCGCGCGCGGCGAACGGCCGCGAGCTGGAGCTCGACGAATTGCGCGGCGACCTCGGGCGCATCTCCGCCGAATGGGATCGCGGCCACGCCGGTTTCGGCGAGCGGGTGCGCGGCGAAGTCGAGCGCCTGATCGAGGACGCGCGCTGGCGCTCTTCCTTGTGGGCGCGCGCCCGCGGCTTGCTGCGCAGCCAGCGCTCGCTGCGGCGCTCGCTCAAGGATCTGCGCGAAGAAGGCCGGCGTGAAGACGTCGCCCCCGCCGATCTCGAAGCGATGCTCGACTTGGCCCGCCGCGCCCACCGTGCCGCCTTGATGTCCGCGCGCTACGAGGACGTGCGCGGCCTGCTGGCCACCTGGCGCTGGCTGCACCGCTGGATCGCGCTGCTGGTGGTGCTGCTGATCGCGGTCCACGTCTACTCCGCTCTGCGCTACGCGGACATCGCATGAAAACGGCCACTCGCGTCAGTCTGACTTTGATCACCGCCGCGGTGGTGGTGGCGCTGGTCGTGCTGGACGCCGGCCGCACCAGCCCCGGCGACGTCAGCGCAGCGCACGCCGGCATCCGCGGCGCGTTCGGCCGCTCGGACTGCGAGGCCTGCCACGGCAGCCGCGAAGTTGCGCTGGCCGACGCCTGCCTGGAATGCCACGAAGCGATCGGCGCGCAGCTCGCGGCCGCCGACGGCCTGCACGGCCTGCTCGAACCCGCCGCCGCGCGCGACTGCGCATCCTGCCACGCGGAGCACCACGGCCGCGACTTCGCCATCGTCTCCGACCACAGCTTTCTCAAGGCCGGCTTCACCGACCGCGCCTCCTTCGACCACGGCCGCCTCGGCTACGCGATGGAAGGCGTGCACACGGTGCTCGGCTGCGCGGAATGCCACCCCCACGCCGACGTCGCGGTGCTGCCCGAAGGTGAAACGCGCTTCCTCGGCCTCGGAGCGGATTGCGCCTCCTGCCATGCCGATCCGCACGAGGGCCGAATGGCGGGCACCTGCGAGTCCTGCCACGGCCAGAAGGAACCCTTCGCGCTGGTGGCCGAATTCGTGCACAACCCGCGCTTCCCGCTCGAGGGCTCGCACGGCCACACCGCCTGCCTCGACTGTCATCCGAAGGAGGCGCTGCACTCCGTCGAGGCGCTCGCCGGCACGACGCCGCCGCCCGCCTGGCGCGCCTGCGCCGACTGCCATCCCAATCAGCACGACGCGCGCTTCACCGCCGGCGCGGCCTGCGAAGACTGCCACCCGAACTCTCACAAATCCTTCGCCGAAGCGGCCGCGCTGCTCACGCCGGAAGGCCACGAGGCCAGCGGATTCCCGCTGGCGGATCCGCACGCCGGCCTGGCTTGCGAAGATTGCCACCCGCGCGGCCTCGAGGGCGGTTTCGCCGCGCGCTTCCCCGGCCGCGCCGCCGACGATTGCGCCGCGTGCCACGTGGACCCGCACGGCGGCCAGTTCCTGGCCGGCGGCGGCGCCGCCAGCTGCCTCGCCTGCCACGAGCGGCACGCCTTCCTCCCCCACGCGTTCGGACCGGAGCGCCACGCGCTCACGAGTTTCGCCCTCACCGGCGCGCACGCCGAAGCCGAGTGCGCCGCCTGCCACGAGATCCCGGCCGCGCCGCCCGCCGCGCCGCGCATCTTCCGCGGCACGCCCGGTCAATGCGCCGACTGCCATGCCGATGCGCACGCAGGCGCATTCACCGCGGACGCTGCCTCCGACGGCGGCCGGAGCTGCTCCGTCTGCCATTCGACCGCGCACTTCGGCGACGTGGACCGCGCCGCCTTCGCGCACGCGCCGCTCACCGGCTTCGCGCTGGCAGGGGCGCACGCCCGCGTGGAGTGCGAGGCCTGCCACCCCCGCGCGCAGGAGCCCGACGCGCTCGGCCGCAGCTTCGGCCGGGCGGCGGCGGCGCCCGCGCACGACCCTTCGGGCTGCACGGCCTGTCATACGGACCCGCACGGGGCGGCCTTCGACGGCGCCGGGCAGCCGGCGACCGTGAACGGCGCCACCGGCTGCGCGCGTTGTCACACCCTCGACAGTTTCGCGACGGCGCGCGGCCGCGGCTTCGATCACGGCACCTGGACCGGCTTCGCGCTGAGCGGCGCGCATCGCCTGGCCGCCTGCACCGCCTGCCACGAGGAGAGCGCGGATCCGGCCTTCCCGCACGGCAAGCTCGGGCCCAGTTCCGCCAAATTCCCCGGGCCGCCGGAGGACTGCTCCACCTGTCACGCCGACGCCCACGGCGGAGCGCTGGCCGCGGCCGACGGCGGCGCGCCCGGCACCGACTGCGCGGCTTGTCATACCACAACCTCCTTCCGCGCGCTGCAGCAGCCCTTCGACCACGCGCGGGTGACCGGCTTCGCTCTTGAGGGGTTGCACGCGCCGCTGGCCTGCGCCGATTGCCACGCGCCGCTGCGCCAGCCGGAGTCCAGCGGCCGGCGCTTCGCGCGCGCGGCCGGCGACTCCTGCGCCGACTGCCATGCCGATCCGCACGCCGGCCAGTTCCGGCCCGCCGCGGGCGGACCCGCCGACTGCGCGCGCTGCCATCCGATGAGTTCCGGCTTCGCGCCGGCCGCCGGATTCGACCACCAGCGCGACGCCCGCTTCGCGCTCGATGAAACGCACCGCGTTCTCGACTGCGCGGCCTGCCACCAGAGTTATCCCGGATCCGGCGGCAAGACCGTGGTCCGCTACAAGCCGCTCGGCGTCACCTGCAAGGACTGCCACGGATTCCGATGATTGCGGTCCTGCTGACGTTGTTCGCCCTGCAGCAGGAGGAAGGCCTGCAGGTGCTCGAAGGCCGCGTGCTGGCGGCCGCCGCCGGCGCCGTCGAGATCGACCGCGGACGCGCGGACGGTCTGCGCGAGGGCGACGTCGTCAGCTTCATGCCGCCGGGATCCGCGGAATTGCGCGGCGAGATCGCGGTGCTGGCTGCGCGCAGCGCCACCGTGCGCGTGAACGATCCCGACGGCTTGCTCGAGCCCGGCATCCGCTGGCTGTGCCGCATTCCGAACGCGCGCCTCGCCGACGCTCCCCCCCCCGCGCCCGGCGCCGCCGCCGAACATCCACCCTGGGAGCAGCCGGGGCTGCCTTGGCCGGAGGATCGGCCGCTGCTGGCGCCGGTGGCCACGCTGGAAGCCGCCGATCGCGCGCCGCGCTTTCGCGGCCGCCTCTTCTCCGCCGCCGACTCGATGAGCGATCGGGAGCGCGACACGTCTTCGCTCTATCTGCGCTTCGGCGCGGACCTCGAAGCCTCCAACCTGCTCGGCTTCGGCGAGGAGTGGAGTTTCGACGGCGAGTTCGTGGACCGCACCGATTCCGCTGCCGGCGAACCGGACGAAACGCAGTCCGACTTCCGCCTCGACCGCCTCGCGCTGGCCGCGGGCGGCGACCGCGCGCATCCGATGCGCTGGTCGGCGGGCCGCTTCCTGCAGGAAGAGTTCCCCGAGTTCGGCGTGATCGACGGCGTCGAAGTCGGCTGGCGCCTGCCCAACGGCCATCGCGCCGGCGCGAGCGCGGGCTGGCTGCCGCAGCTCTTCGGCGAGTACGGCACCGGCACCGACATGCAGAGTTCGGTCTTCTACCGCGCGATCGGCGGCGAGAACCACGAGCGCAGCCTCGGCGCCGGCTTCCAGAAAACCTGGCACGAAGGCGAGAGCGACCGCGATCTGCTGCTCGTCCAAGCCTCGAGCCAGCCGCGCACCGGGCTGTACGCCTACGCCACCGCCTGGGTCGATCTCTACGGCTCCGCCGACGCGCTCAAGAGCGCGGGCGCCGAACTCACGCGCCTGATCGCCCTGGTCGGCAGCCGCGATCAGCGCGGCGACGGCTGGAGCCTTTCCGGAACGATGTTCCGCTACCCTGACGTTCAACAGGAGCAGCCCGCTCCGGCGCTCGACGACACGGTGACCAACGGTTCCCTCATGCGCCTCGACCTTTCCGGCTACCGCGGCCTCACGGACCGCACGCGCGGCACCGCGCGCATCAACGTGTGGAACGACGAAGACGGATCCGGCGGCGGCGGCGAGTTGCGCTGGGACATCCGCGACCTCGCCGGCGCCGGCAGCCGCGCGGGCGCCGCGCTCTTCGCCAACCAGGGCTCCACCAGCGATGTCTACGGCCTGCGCGCCGACGCCGCCTGGAGTTCCGATCTCGGTCGCTGGAGCCTGATGTGGGAAAGCGCGCAGAACACTCTCAGCGGAGTGGAAGGCGCGCAAGGCGATCTGCTCCAGCACCGCGCGCGCGCCGGCTGGGATTTGTCGCTGCGCGGCGGCTGGAGTTTCTCGCTCTACGGCGAGCAGGCCATGGGCGACGAGCAGGACGCCCAGACCTGGAGCCTCTACCTGCAGAAGTACCTCTGACATGCGCCACCGCAGCCCCGCACCCGCCCGCCGCAGCGCGCTGACGCGCCCCCTCGCCGTCATTGCGGCGCCGCTCCTGATCGCGGTGGCCTGCGCGACCTGGAAAGGACTGCCGCACGGATGGTGGGACGCGCGCGGCCCTGTGGTGCCGCACGACACCTTCCCGGCCGATTGCCGGCTCTGCCACGAGGGCGAAGGGTGGAACTCGATTCGCGCCGACTTCCAGTACGACCACGAGCAGGAAACTGGCGTGGCGCTGGTCGGCGCGCACGCGCAGGCCGAATGCCTGCGCTGTCACAACGACCGCGGGCCGGTGGCGCTCTTCGCCGCGCGCGGCTGCGCCGGCTGCCACGAGGACGTGCACCTCGGCCAGCTCGGCCGCGCCTGCGAGGACTGCCACGATCAGGAGAATTGGCGGCCGCAGGGGCAGATCGCGCGCCACGCGCTGACGCGCTTCCCGCTGGTGGGCGCCCATGCCGCCACGCAGTGCCTGCGCTGCCATCCGGGGGCGGAAGCCGGGCTGTTCACGCCGACCGACACCGATTGCGCCGCCTGCCACACGGACGACGCGCTCGCGGCGAACAGTCCCAACCACGCCGCGCTCGGCTGGGTGTCGAACTGCGAGCGCTGTCACACGCCGACCGGCTGGACCGGCAGCGGCTTCCATCATTCCTTCTTCCCGCTCACCGGCGCCCACGCCGCCGCCGACTGCGAGGATTGTCATACGAGCGGCATCTTCGCCGGCCTGCCCAGCGACTGCTACGCCTGCCACGCGGCCGAGTACGCCGCCGCCCAGGATCCCGACCACGTCGCGGCCGGCATCTCGACGGATTGCGCGCAGTGCCACGGCACCAGTACCTGGCAGGGCGCGCGCTTCAGCCACGCCGGCATCAGCTCCGATTGCGTCAGCTGCCACCTGCCCGACTGGGTCGGCGCCAAGAATCCGGACCACGCCGCGCTCGGCATTCCGCAGACCTGCGAGGATTGTCACAACACCAATTCCTGGCAGGGCGCCGGATTCAATCACGCGGGCATCACCAACGGCTGCGCCGTCTGCCACATGCCCGAATACAACGCGACCACCGATCCGAATCACGCGGCGGCCGGCTTCCCGACTTCCTGCGAGCTGTGCCACGACACGAACGACTGGGGCAACGCCAATTTCAGCCACCCCTGGTTCCCGATCAGGAGCGGCGATCACGCGGGCTTCGACTGCTCGGATTGCCACCTCAACCCGAACAACTTCGGGGCCTTCTCCTGCACGCACTGCCACGAGCACCGGCAGTCGAAAATGGCCGAGGAGCACCAGGGCGAGAAAGGCTACGTGTGGCAGAGCAGCGCCTGCCTGGCTTGCCATCCCGACGGCCGGGAGTGATCAGGGGCGGGGCGCCGCCGGCGGCTCGTCCTCCACGCCCTCCACTTCGCCTTCGCCGCCGGCGGGCAGCCGCCGCTGCCGCTCCAGCGCCTTGCGCAGCAGGAACTCGATCTGGGCGTTCAGGCTGCGCAAGTCTTCGTCCGCCCAGCGCCGCAGGGCGTCATGCACCTGCGGATCCAGGCGGACGAGGAATTCCTTGCGCTTGGCCATGGCCGCGGCCTAGGCGTAGAGCGTGCCGGCGTTGATCACCGGCTGCGCGTTGCTGTTCGAGCACAGCACGACCAGCAGGTTCTGGACCATGGCGGCCTTGCGCTCGTCGTCCAGCTGCACGACGTTTTTGCGGCTGAGGTCGGCGAGGGCCATTTCCACCATGCCCACGGCGCCGTCCACGATCTTGCGGCGGGCGGCAATGATGGCGTCGGCCTGCTG
>CAYVPL010000159.1:0-6251 GCA_964453755.1 uncultured Planctomycetales bacterium | reverse complement strand
GTGGAGATCGGACTTGCCAAGCTCTACCGAGCCACTGGCAAGCGGGCGTACCTCGACTTGGCGCGGTACTTTCTCGATGCGCGCGGCACGAAGGCGGCGGAGCCTCCCGGCATGGACGCCGGTTGGCTGCGCTACCTGCAGGCTCATGTGCCTCCGGTGCAGCAAGCCGAAGCCGTCGGCCACGCGGTGCGCGCCGCCTACATGTACAGCGGCATGGCCGACGTGGCGGCGTTGACGGGCGATGGGAGCTATCGCCTGGCGATCGAGCGCCTGTGGCGGGACGTGGCGGAGACGAAGCTGTATCTCACGGGCGGGATCGGCGCGCGCGCCAGTGGTGAAGCTTTCGGCGACGCCTATGAACTGCCCAACGCGACGGCCTACGCCGAGACCTGCGCGGCCGTGGGCAACGTGCTGTGGAATCACCGCATGTTTCTCCTGTCCGGGGAGTCTCGCTACGCCGACGTGCTCGAGAGGGTGCTCTACAACGGATTCCTGTCCGGTGTTTCGCTGAGCGGCGACCGGTTTTTCTATCCCAACCCTTTGTCCCGCCGCGACGGACCGAAGGGGCCGGCAGCGCCGGCCAGCGGCGAAAGCGCGGGCGGCCGCGCGCCGTGGTTTGGCACTTCTTGTTGCCCGGTCAACGTGGTGCGCATGATTCCCGCGCTGCCCGGCTTGCAGTATGCGGTGCGCGGCCATGAGATTTTTGTCAATCTCTACCAATCCGGCACGGCAACGGTGCTGGTGGCCGGACGCGAAGTCCGCCTGACCATGCAGACCGACTGGCCGTGGACGGGGGAGATCGACCTGGAGGCCGAACTCGTCGGCGGCGGCCCGGCATTGCCCGTCCAGTTTCGATTCCGGCTGCCGAATGGAACCGTGGGCGCGCCTCTCGCCAGCTCGCTCTACTCCTATCTGCAACAGGAGGAGCGCGAAAGTTCATCCGGCTATCAGGCCTTGGACCGCACCCTCGAAGAGCGCGGTCGCATCCACTTTTCGCTCATCTTTCGCACGCCGGTTCGGCGCGTGATCGCCCGCGAGGAGGTGACGGCCTGCCGCGGTCGCGTTGCCGTCGAGCGCGGTTCCCTCGTCTACTGCGTCGAGGCCGCGGACCATGACGGTCGCGTCGAGGACTTGGTGCTGCCGGATGAAGCAGTCCTGACTCCGAAGTGGGAGCCGGATCTGCTGGGCGGGGTGATGACGTTGGTCGGAACCGGACTGCGCGCCGTGCGGGCAGAGGACGGCGGACTGCGGGCTGAGCCTGCTCCGATCCGCATGATTCCTTACTACGCCTGGGCCAATCGCGGGCCGGGCGGGATGGCGGTCTGGCTGCCGCGCACGGTGGCGGGCGCACGCGTGGCCGCCGCGCCCACCCTGGCGTCGTCCGCTCTGGCCAGCGCCTCGCAGGTTTTCGAACTGGACACCCTGACGGCGCTGAACGACGGGATTCATCCCGAATCTTCCGGCGACCATTCCTTGCCGCGCCACACCTTCTGGCCGCGTGTCGGCGCCGAGGAATGGCTGCGCTACGACTTCGCCGCCGCGACCAGCGTGTCCAGCACGCGAGTCTATTGGTTTGACGACACCGGCGCCGGCCGATGCCGCGTGCCGCTGGCTGCCCAGATCGAGTGGCAGGACGCCGCGGGCGGCTGGCAGCCGGTCCATGCCATTGCGCCTCTGGGAACCGCCAAGGACGCCTGGAACGAGCAATCCTTCGCCCCGGTGAAGACGCGGGCCTTGCGACTGCGCGTCATGCTCGGCGAAGACGTTTCGGCGGGAGTGCTGGAGTGGGAAGTGAGAGGCGAGTAAGGCGCAAGCTCCATGCGCTCGGCGCGCTGTGGCACGGCAACCCCCGCTCAGTCGGGGTACCACGCCATTCCGTCGGGCTCGCGGCCGGCTGACAGCCAGCGGGCCACGAGGCGTGTCTTGAGATCCACTTCGGCGATGCGGTGGGCGTTGGTCAGGGCCACGTAGGCGCGGGCGCCGTCGGGCGCGATGACGATGCCGACCGGCACGGGGCTGGCGCCGAAATCATCCAGCAGGTGGCCGGTGCTGAGATCGGCTTGGACTTGGGCGGAGAAATCGAGCGCGCCGGTTTCGACGAATTCTTCCGTGTCGTAGAAGCGCAGGGCGCCGGCCTCGGCGCAGGAAACCAGCGCGGTGCGGCCGTCCGGCGTGAGTTGCACGCGGATGGGGAAGCCGGCGGCGGGAATCGTGGCCACTGGTTTCATCGTGGCGGCCTCGAGCACGACGACGTTGTGATCCTCGCGGTGGCCGACCCACAGCCGCGCTCCGTCGGCGCTGACGGCGATTCCTTCCGCGCCCTTGCCGGTGGCCACGAAGTCCGTGGCGCGCCATTCCGTCGGCGGACCCTGAGGTGGGTACGCCTTGATCCACGATTCGACCGGCGTCACCCCGCCGCCGCCGATGTGGCTCACGAAGAGGCTGCCGCTGCCGGCTCGCACGACCATGTGGCCCACCGGTTGCGGCGTGGAAATTTCCTGCACGACGGCGCCGTCGGCGACGCGCACGCGCAGCAGGGATTTGCGCTGCTCGGCGGTCACCCACACGTGCGCGCCGTCAGGGTCGTAGACGATCCCGTGCGGGCGCGCGGCCTGACCCAGATCCAGAGTCCGCGTCGGCTTCTCCGCGACGAGATCGATCACGGTCAACGAGGATCCCGGCACCGCGGCGCCGTAGTTGGCGACGACCGCCGTCTTCCCGTCCGGCGCGACCGCCACCTCGTGCGGCCCGACGCCCACCGGCAGCCGCGCGCGCTCCATCCCGGTGGCGAGATCCAGCAGCGAAGCGCTGGCTTCCGCCTTGTTCAGCACGATCAAGCGGCCCGGGGCAGCCGCGGGGGTCTGCAGCAGGAGCAGGAGGCAGGAAAGGATCATGCGCGGAGCGTATCCTACGCCCCAAGGCGCCATGGCAGTCGAAATCACCGTCACGTATCAAGGCGAGCTGCGCTGCGAGGCCCAGCACGGTCCCAGCAAGGCGCAACTGGTCACCGACGCGCCCGTGGACAATCAGGGCAAGGGCGCCAGTTTTTCGCCCACGGACCTGGTCGCCACCGCGCTCGGCAGTTGCATGCTGACCATCATGGGCATCGTGGCGCAACGCCACGCCATCGAACTCAAGGGCGCCACGATCAAGGTGGAGAAGCACATGGTGGCGGATCCGGCGCGCCGCATCGGACGCCTTCCCGTCACCATCACGGTGCCCGGTCCGCTCGACGAGAAGCAGCGCAAATTGTTGATGGCCGCCGCTGAAGGCTGCCCGGTGCACCGCACCTTGGGCGAGCGCGTCGAAATGCCGATCACCTGGATCTGGGCCTGACCGCCACTTCGAACTCCTGCGGACCGGCGCTGGCCGGGAGTTCGACGATTTCTCCGGCGCCGTCCGCGCGCTCGTAGGCAGCAGGCAGGCGCAGTTTGAGGCGAGCGGGCACTGCGAGGCCCGGCGGCAGCGCCACGCGCACGAGGACGCGGCCTCGCTCGAGTTCGGATCGCACGTCCAGGGACACCGGGCCGAAAAAGGTCGGCATGCCCTCGACGCGGATGCGGCCGCCGTCCGCCAGCCAGGCGCGCGGCGTGGCGAAAAGCAGGCGCAGCGCATCGGCGCGGCCGTCGGCGTCCAGGTCGAAATCCTGCACCAGCAAGTGCCGCAAGGTGAGCAGGAAGAATGCGTTGGCCGAGGCGTTGGGCGGCAGGTACATCCCGCGCCCCTGCGCGTCGAGCGGCCGCAGTCCGGTGCCCTCGCCGCCGATGCAGGTGTCGCGGGTCATGCCGTGCGCGAGTTTGCCGTAGAAGGACACCAGCGCCCGGTCGGCGTCGTCGCGCTTCAGCAATTCTTCGACTACGCGCAAGGTGTAGAGATCGTCCACGGCATCCTCGTTGGCAAAGAGCCCGGAATGCTGGTGGAAGCGGGACATTCCCAGAATCAGGCCGCCGCGGCGCAGCTGCCAATCCACCATGGCGGAGGTGCGCGAGGACGCGGAACCGAAGACGCCGCTGTCATAGACGAAGGGCGCGACCAGATTCCAGTAGGCGCCCTGCATGGTCTCGGTCAGCAGGCCGTAGGGTTGCTCGCGGCCGAAGAGCGCCACCGGCACGAAGGGCGGATCCTGGTCCAGGCGCTCGCTGACCGCCACGGTCTGCAGGATCCGCTGCTGCAAGGCCGCAGCGGCCTCGGCGAAGGGCGCGGCGCTCGCGGCCTCAGCGCCGCCGAGATCTTCCAAGATCCGAGTCAGATCGCGCAGTCCGCGCCAGAAGGCGGCATTGGCGTAGAGATTGTCACAGGGCGTCTGAATGTCGCCGCAATAGGCCTGGGCGGGAACGAGCCCCGTGTCAGGATGGATCCAGGCCAGCGCGCGCTCGGCTTCGGTGAGCAGCGCCGGCAGTTGCGCGCGGGTCCAAGCCGCGTCACGGCGGAAGAAATGCGTCCAGGCGCCGAGTTGAAGCTTGAATGCGACGTCGTTCAGAAAAATTCCGCCCTGCAGCGGCCGCTCGAGCAGGGGCGGGACGAAGCGATCGCTGCCGGGCACGCCCCAGGCCATCAGGGCGCGCGCGGCGTCGCCGCTCTCCGCCTCGAAGGTGGTCTCGTAGAGATTGCCGTGCGAGTAGTTCAGGACGTCGCCTTGCGCCAGCTGCAGGGTGCCGGCCAGCAGCGCATGCAGAGCCTGATCCACTCGGGCTTCGCCGGTGACGACGCGCGCCGTTCCTTGCAGCCGGCTGCTCCAGGCCGCGACGCATTGCGCGCGTTCCGCCTCCCAGCGCAGCCCGTCCAGCGCACCGGGATCGGCGTCGCCCCGCGTCGGCAGCGCCAGCAGAGCCGACTCTCCGTCTGACAATGCGGCGACCAAGGAGCGCGCGGCGGGATCGAAGGCAAAGCCGTCGCCGTGGCGGGCCAACACGCGGCCGTCGGCTTGGCGCAGCAATCCGGCGGCGTGATGCAGTTCCGCAGCGCCGCCGAAGCGGGCCGCAAGACGCGCGGGGCCTGCGGCCGTGAAGCGGAGGAAGACCACCGCGTCCTGCGCGCTGGATTGCGCGAAGGCCTCTTGGTGCACGGTGCCGGAGCCGGCGGCATAACTCAGGCGGACGATGGGCAGCCAGCCCTCGGCCAGGAGCGGACCGGCCAGGCGGCCGGGATCTTGGCCGAAGGATTCAGCGTCCGCCGCGCCGACGTGAAAGGACACCGGAATCAGACCCTCGTCGCGCCAAGTGGAGATCCCGGCGAGCAGGTTGACGCCGCTGCCGTTGCTGACGAAGCGCGCTTTGATCACGGCGTCCGGCGCGCCCAGGACGATGGGATAGTGGCGGAAATCCGTGTTGACGTAGCGCAGCGGCGGCAGGAGCTCGGCGAAAAAGTCAAAACTGGGTCCGTCCGGCTGGCGCAGGGCCAGTTCGCCCCACAGATCGAAACCGGATGCCAGGCATTGCTCGAGCGAAGGAATCCGGCGCAGCGCAGCCTCAGCCAGCGCGCGATTCTCCGCCGTCAATCCGCCCAGGGCGGCGCGCAGCGCGTCCCAGGCGCGCGGATCGGCCAGATCGCCGAGGCCCGACACCGCTCCCATCTGCAGCTCCGGATCGGCGTCCGGCCCCAGATGAGCGCGCAAATCCGCGCCGTGCGCCTCCCAACTGGAAATGCCGAGCATGCGCAGCGCGTCGTAGCGCGTGCCGCTGGGCACGGCCGAGTCGCGCGCCATGTCCGCCGCCAGCTCGATCGCGCGCGCCAGGCGAGCCGCCAGCGCCGCATCGCCGCCGATCAGTTCGCGCAGGCGCTCGCGCGGCCAGACCTCCGCTTGCGTCAGGCCGTTGATCAGTCCGCCGCCGAGGACCACGGCTTGCCAATGGCGCAGCGGTTCGTTCTCGCGCGGCAGTGCAACTTCCAGCATCGCCCGGATTTCGCCGGGGTCGTTGCCGCGGCCTGCCGCGATCGCAACTTGCCAGATGCCGGGAATGCGCTCGTATTCCTGCGGCGTCCCGGGCTGCAGCCCCGCGAGCAGCGCGCTCAACGGATGCGCGGGGGGCGCGGGTGCGGACGGCGCGCTGCCAGGAGGCAGGAGCCGCAGCGCGCGCAAATCCAAGACCGCGCCGCGGATCTCGCCGGCGGCGCGCGCCGTGATCCGGCTGGAGCCGGCAGGCAAAGTCAGTCGACCCAGGCTGATGGTGCGGTATTGGCTCCAGCCGCCGGTGCTGGCCACTTCGTGCGTCAGGCCGCCGACAGCGGACTGCAGAAACAAACGATTGCCC
>CAYVPL010000158.1:0-6254 GCA_964453755.1 uncultured Planctomycetales bacterium | reverse complement strand
GCTGCATCGCGGCACTCTGCAGCACCTGGGCGAGCAGGGCCTGGCGGTGGCGGACTGGGCGCTGCGCTTCAACGGCTCCTTCCGCGCGCCCGATGCCGTCTACTTCAATCTCCTGGGCGGTCCGTTCGTGGTCCATCCCCTGGCGTGGACGCGGTGGCTGGCCGTCCTGCCCGCCCTCGGCCTCGCGCTCTGGCTGCGCCAGAACCGCCGCAGTTGGAATGCCCGCGCGCGCGGACTGCTGGCGTCGCTGATCATCCTGACGTTGGCCGCCGTGCTGGCCCTGGTGCTGCGCGCGACCGTGCCGGGACCTTTCACCGTCGTCGCGCTCGTGACGGCGTTCACGCTGCTCGCCGTCTGGCTGATCCATCGGCGCGGCCACGGCCAGGATCTCGCGGCAGGCTCACTGGCGCTCTGGACCGTGGACGCGATCTGCCTGGCGCTGCTGCTGCCCGAGGGCGCATTCCTCCTGATGCTGCCGATCTGCGTCTGCCTGGCGGCGCTGCTCCTGCCGGGCTTCGGGACCGTCGGCCTGCTGGCCCGCGGCGCGGCGCTGATGATCGTGCTGAGCCTCGTCGGCGCGTGGATCTACAACCTCGTGCTGGCGCTCGGCATGTCCGGCGTGCCGGCGCCGGCGCTGCTCGCCGCCTTCACGGTCGTGCTTCTCGCTCCGCTGTGGATTCCTCCGCGGGCGGCGCCCAGGAGCTGACGCCGGGCAGCGCGCGGTAGAGCGCCGCGTGATAGAGCGCGCGCGGGAGCAGGCGGCGCAGCATGTAGAACACGCGCGCGTCGAGCGTGACGGCCTGGCGCAGCGGCGGCCGGCGCCGCAGCGCGCAGCGCAAGATCTTGCGCGCCACGTCGTCGGGTTCCGCCGTGGCTCGGCGCATGAGCCGCGCGATGAACGGCGCCATGTGCCGGTAGTAGGCGGCGTAGTCGCCGCGCTCCGCGTCCAGGCCCTCCTGGCGCGCGCCGCCCGGATGCAACACGTGCTCGAAGGAATCCGAGCGGATGAAGCCGGGCTGCACCAGCGTCACGCGCACGCCCCAGGGCCGCATCTCGTACCACAGGGCTTCGCTGGCGCCTTCGAGCGCCCACTTGCTGGCCGAGTAGGAGCCCATCGTGGGCATCGCCATCATGCCGCTGACGCTGCTGACGTTGACGATGCGGCCCCAGCGGTGCGCGCGCATGCCCGGCAGCACCAGCCGCGTCAGCGCCATCGGCCCGAGATAGTTGACCGCCTGCTGCAGGCGCTCGTCGGCCTCGGTCATCTCCTCGAGGGCCGCCCGATAGGAGACGCCGGCGTTGTTGACGAGCACGTCCACCCCCCCCCACAACCGCTCCGCCGCGCCCACGGCCGCGCGCTGTTCGGACTCCACGGTGACGTCGAGCGGATGGCAGACCAGGTTCGCGGTGGCCGGCCCGACCGCGGACGTCAAAGCGTCCAGCGAAGTCGCGCGCGCCGTCAGCAGCGCGCGGCACTCCCCGCGCGCCGCGGCGGCGGCCAACCGCCGCGCCAAGGCGAGGCCGACGCCCGACGAGCAGCCCGTCGCCAGAAAGACGGGCGGGCCGCCGCGGGCCGGGGCAGGGAAGCCCGCAGCGCGCAACGGCCCGAGTCTACCGGGGACCGATCCGCCTCAGAGCACCTCCAGCCACAGCAGGTTGGAGTCGTGCCACGTGCCGGCCTTGCGCGCGGCGAACTCGACGTACAGCGTGCGGCCGGCGAGGAGTCCAGGCACCGGCCCGCCGGTGAAGGAGAAAGTGCCGGACGCGGTGGTGGTGCCCGTGGTGAGCGCCGCTGCTCCCGGACCGACGTTGAATCCATGGCCGGCGTATGCGATGCCGCTCTGCGACATGCTGTACAGCAGCCAGCATTCGGCGGAGGCCGGCGCCGCGGCCGCCGACCAGGTGGCGCTGCCGCCGACCGTGGCGACCGTGCTGCCGGTCAGGAAGATGCCGTCCTGCCCGTTGGCGCGCTTGCGCATCATCACGTTGTAGGCGCCGCCGGCATCCGGCACCCACGATGCGGTGCCGAGGATGATGCGCGTGCCGTCCTCGTTGACGCGCGCGCCGTAACTGAACAGGGTGGGATGCACGGCGCTCCAGGGGAAGGGAATCTCCACCAGCTCGGTGGTGGCGGCGCTGCGATCGCGCAGGAAGTGGCCCGCGCCGGTGAATCCGGCGACGAGGCTGTTGCCGCAGCTGAAGACCGCGTAGCGGCCGTCGTCGGAGACGTGAGGGCGAAGCGCGCCGAGGCCCGTGAGTCCGCCGCTCTGGTCGAGGCTCAGGAACTCCAGGCTGCCGGCGGTGCGGTCGCGCAGGAAGGCGTCCGGCGCCAGATTCGAGTCCCCCGCCAGCAGATCGGCGGCGGAGCTCTGGAACGCGACGAAGCGGCCGTCGCCGGTGATCTCCGGATACTCGCTGTTGCCGGAGCCTTCGAATCCGGTGGTCTCGCTGTCGCTCACCATCTCGGTGGTCTCCGCGCCGACGTCGCGCACGTAGCACTGCTGCCAGGCGCCGACCGAGAGCAGGGTCGCGGGTCCATTGCTATTGAAGGCGACGAGAGTGCCGTCGTCGTCCATGCTGGGATGAAAGCCGGTCACGTTGTCGGTGCCCAGCCAGTTGATGCTCATCAGGTACGTCTTGGCGGCGCCGCGATCGCGCAGGTAGACGTCGCTGCTCGCGTCGCCGTCGAGGCTCGACAGGTTGGTGGCGTAGGTGCCGAAGGCCACGAAGTTGCCGTCGTTGCTGACCGCGGCCGGCTCGGGATAGGCGTCGAGATTGCCTTCGAGGCCCAGGTTGCCGACGCTCACGCGCTCGGTCGTGCCCAGCAGGCGGTCCCGCAGGAAAAAATCCTGGCGCGCGTTCAGGTCGCCGGTGATCAGGTTGTCCGCGCCGGAGCGGAACACCACGTAGCGGCCGTCGTCGCTGACGCTGGGGTAACTGGAGCCGTCGTTGCCCTGAACTTCGGCGCTGGACACGCTGATCAATTCCACGGTGCCGAGCAGGCGGTCGCGCAAGTAGACGTCACGCACGCCGTTGACGTCGGCCGGACCGTAGTTGGTGGCGAGGCTGTCGAAGACGACGAAGCGGGCGTCGGCGCTCATGCGCGCCGAGCCGGCGTCGGCGTTCGAGATGGTTCCGGAGGAGTTGACGTTGACCGTCTCCCAATTGGGTGACTGGAGAGCGGCGAGAAGAAGCGGGAGGAGGAGGTTCATGGTGGTGGGTGTGCGGGGCTGTGAGGTCAGCGCACGCCCGGCCTGAACTGGGACACGATTCGCCGAGTCGGCCCTATTCCCCTCCATCTACAAGTCCTAACTATTGTTTCTTGGCCGCTGCGCGCACCGCCTCCACCAACTCGGTGCGCTCACTGCGCCGCGCATCCTCCGCCGGCGTCAGGCTCAACAACTCCTCCGCGAGAGGCAACGCCTCCGCGTCGCGGTCCAGCCGATGCAGCACGTTCACGAGACTGGAAAGTGTGACCAGCAGAGAAGGATGGCCCGGCCGCAGCATCTCCCGGCGGATCTCGAGCGCCTTCTGCAGCGGCTCGACCGCCTCCTCGTCGCGGTGCTGCGACGCCAGGAACAATCCCAGCGCATGCCATGCGCCGGCGGTGACCGGATGCGATTCGTCGTACACCTGGCGGCTGAGGCGCAGATTCTCGCGGAACATCAACTCCGCCTCGTCCACTTTGCCGAGTTGCTCCTTGGTCTCGGCCAGCATCTGATAGGGCGCCAGAAAGGCGGTTGAGAGTTCGCCGTGGCTCGCGCGCCGCGCGGCGACCACGGCCTCGAGCATCGGCTCGGCTTCGGCGTGCTTGCCCTGCTTGACCAGCAGCGAGGCGAAGTTGCCCCGCATGCTGACGGCCTCGCCGGAGTCAGCGCCGTGCAGCGCAATGGTTCCAGCCAGGGACTCGCGCAGCAGCGGCTCGGCCTCGTCGAGGCGGTTGCTGCGCCAATACAGATAGCCGAGATTGCCGCGGTTCTCGCGCTCCTCCGGCGAGCCGGCGCCGTAGAGGCGCACGTGCCCCTCCTGCGCGAGCAGGTACCAGCGCTCGGCCTCCGGGAAGCGGCCTTGCGCGTTCATCAGATTGGCCAGCTGGTTCATGGACCGGAGGGTGCGCTGATCCTCGGTGCCCGCCGCGCGCAGGCGCAGATTGACGGCGTCGGCGAGCAGCGGCTCGGCCTTCGCGTAGTCGCTCAATTGGAAGTAGGCGCCGCCGATCGCCATCATCATCGCCGCGTTCACTTCCAGATCCGCGGCGGGCTCCTCGCGGATCTGCCGCGCGCCGCGGTCGAGCACGTCCTGCAAAGTCAGAGCGGCGCCGGCGCGCGCTTCGGGCGTGCCGGCGCTGAAAAGGCCCAGCAGGAAAGCCTCGGTGCGCCGCGCGATCTCCTCCTGGCGCAGCGCGTTCGTGGCGGCCGCGTCCGCGCGCCGGCTCTCGGCGCGGGCGTCGGCGTACAGGTAAGCCACCAGCACCAAGGCGAGCAGCGTCGCGCCGCAGGCGGTGGCGAGCGCCGGGCGCCGCTGCATGAACAGGCTGACGCGGCTGGGCCAGCCGGGAGGACGCGCATGGATCGGCTCGCGCGCGAGGAAGCGGCGCAAATCGGCGGCCATCGCGCCGGCGTCTTGATAGCGCCGGCCGGGACTCTTCTGCAGGGCCTGCAGGCAGATCACCGCGAGATCGCGCGGCACCCGCGAGCGCAGGCGGCGCGGATCGGGCGGATCCTCGAAAAGGATTTTCTGCACCACCTGCTCGCGGGTGTCGCCGGGGAAGGGCACGCGGAAGGTCAGCGCCTCGTAGAGTGAGGCGCCGAGCGCGAAGACGTCGGTGCGGCGGTCGAGCGGCAGCCGCCGCGCCGCCACCTGCTCCGGGCTCATGTAGCTGGGCGTGCCGACGTATTCGCCGGTGCGCGCCAGATCGGCCTCGGCGGCGAGGCTGGCCAGCCCGAAGTCGGCGATCTTGGGCTCGTCGTCCCGCGTCAGCAGGATGTTCGCCGGTTTGACGTCGCGGTGCACGATGCCCGGATGCGCCATGCGCCCCGCCACCTGGCCCTCGCGCTGGAAGCGCTCCAGCCAGCGGTCTGACAATCCCAGGTGCGGATGCAGCAGCTTCACCGCCACGCGGCGGTCGAGCGAGCGCTGGCGCGCCTCCCACACGGCGCCCATGCCGCCGCGGCCGAGCTCCTGCAGCAGGTCGTAGTCGCCGAGGCGCGCGGGCGGCCGCGGCGGCGCGGCCGGTGCGGCGGCGGCGCCAGAGTTCGCCGCAGGTCCGCTAGCGGCGAGCGCTTCGTAGTCGGCGAGAATCAGCAAGAAATCCGCGCGCACGCCGGGCGCCAACTGGGCCAGCAATTCCTCCGCCTGCGCCTCCTGCCCCGCGCCGCGCAGGCGCAGGTAGGAGCGGAAGGCGCCCTCAGCCGGGGAATGTTCCGGGCGCGCTTCGCTCATCCGGCCAGCTCGCCTGCGCGCCCGATCGCGCGCTGCACCGCCTTGCGGGCGGCTGCCACCGTCAGGCCCTCCGCCGCGCCGATCTCCTCCCAATCGCGGCCCTGCAGCCAGCCGCGCAGCAGACGCGCGTCACGCTCAGGCAGGCGCGCCAGCAGCGCCGCAAGGCGCTCGAGTTCCTCGTGCGACTCCGCTTCGGTCACAGGCGAAGGCGTGTGCGCGGCGGCCATGTCCTCCGGCGCGCCCGTCGCGCGCCCGTCGCGCGCAGGTCTTCGCGCCGATGCCCGGCCTTCATCCGCCGCGCGCGGTCCGCCGCCTTCCAGCGCACGCGCCCGGCCAGCAGCGCCAGAAATTGCTCGCGCGTGACGAACTCGAGCTCGAACACTTCCGGCCACAGATCTCCCATCACCGACTGCACGAGATCGCAGGTGTCGAGGAAGCGCCTCAGGCCCGGTCCCGCCTGTCCGTGGCTGAGCCGCCCCAGTTCCAGCGCCAGATAACTCGCGAACTCCTCGGCGACGCGGCCGTCTTCGCGCGCGAGGCGGTGCAGTTGTCCGAGCACCGCGTCGCTCAGGCTCGCGCCGCTCCGCATCCTGGCCAGCACCAGAGCCATCGCCGCCGGATCCGCGACGGCGCGCGCCGATTCCGGACCCAGATGCTGCGCCGCGAAGTCGCGGGCCGGTCCGATTTCGGGCGGGGTCGGAGGATTTGTCATCCGCCGGCCCCATCCTACGGCGCGGGCTCAGGCGTTCGCCTGCGGATTCGCAGTCGCCGCCTTCGCCAACCCACAAGTCTACAACCGCGAGACAATCGAA
>CAYVPL010000157.1:0-6295 GCA_964453755.1 uncultured Planctomycetales bacterium | reverse complement strand
GAAGGCCTTCCCGGCGCCCGGATGGGTGCCGAAAGTCAACTGATACGCTCCGACCAAGGCCGTGTCGCCATCCAGAGCGAGTGCGCCGCCGTAGCCGTCGAAATGAAAGCCGCCTGCAGGAGCCTGGAACTTGGCCGTCTCGCTCCAGCTCTGGCCGTTGAATTCGAAGACGTAGCAACAGCCGCCTGAGTTGAGATTGGCGCCGACCAGAATGCGATTGCCGTCGAGCGCCACCGCTCGACCGAAGCCGCTGTCGGCATGAGCAGTGGATCCGTGCAACTCGGCCTCCTGCAGCCAAGCGCCGCCGACACGCCGGTAGACGTGCGCCGCGCCCGCGCCCGTGAACGAGGAGTAGGGAAAATCAGGCGCGCCGGCAACGAGCAGATCGCCCTGCACGGCGACGCTTGCGCCGAAGTTGTCATGGATTTCCGGAGTCGGGCGCTCCAGCGCTGCCTCCTCGATCCACAGGCCGCCGGCTTGCAACCGGTAGACGTAGACTCCACCAGCGTAGTTGAGACCGCCAATGCTCTTGGTTGACGAGCCAACGGCGGCCACGACTCCGTCGACGTCCACCGCGTTGCCGAAGCCCGCCCAGTTCCCTGGATCGTGCGGCAGCAACTTCTGGAGTTGGGTCTGCGCGGGCACTCTGGCCGCGAGGAGTGCGAGAATCACGGGGAGGAGGATCTGGATGCGCATGTGCTCTTCAGGATCTGGTCCCCTATTCAGCGCAATTCCAGGCGCTTGCCGAAAAAAAATATCCCCGATCTCGGGAGACAATTCGCCGATTCGGGCTGAAATGTCCGTTCACGCCAGCCACATGGATCCAGATCGAGGCCGTCCTTGCAGGAGCTCCGGATGGCGACGACGCGCAGTTCGTGCCGCAGTCGCTGCCCCAAGGCACGAAATCCTCGGGCGGGAGCAGGATCGACCTTGCGCGGAAATTGCCGCCCTGGATCGCGCGCTCAGGCGACGAGGCCGCCGAAACGGGTGGCCGCCCTCGGGCTCAAGTCCAAACTGACCTCCGCGGCCCAGACTAGCGCAGGATGGAGCCCAGCACCCGCGCCTCCGCCACCAGCGCGGCCAGTTCGGCCGGCAGCAGCGCCTGCGGGCCGTCGCTGCGCGCCTCTTCGGGCCGCGGATGCACTTCCACGGTCAATCCGTCGGCGCCGCAGGCGATGGCGGCGCGCGCCAGCGGCGCGATGAAGCGCGCAATGCCGACCGCGTGCGCCGGATCCACGATCACCGGGAAGTGCGTCAGCTCGCGCAGCACCGGCAGGATCGTCAGATCGAGAGTGTTGCGCGTCGCCGTCTCGAAGGTGCGGATGCCGCGCTCGCAGAGGATCACTTGCGGGCAACCGTGCGCGCACAGGTACTCGGCTGCGTAGAGCCACTCCTCCACCGTCGCGGCCAGGCCGCGCTTGAGCAGCACCGGTTGCCCAGCCGCGGCGATGGCCTTGAGCAGCGTGAAGTTCTGCATGTTGCGCGCCCCCACCTGCAGAAGGTCCACGTCGTGATCCACGAAGCCGGGCAGATGCGAGCCGTCCATGATCTCGGCGCAAACCGGCAGGCCGTGCTTCTCGCCCGCGCTCTTCAATTGCGCCAGACCCTCCACTCCGTAGCCCTGAAAAGCGTAGGGCGAGGTGCGCGGCTTGTAGGCGCCGCCGCGCAGGATCTGCGCGCCGCCCGCCACCACGTGGGCGGCAACTTCGTCCATGAAATCGCGGCCCTCCACCGAGCAGGGTCCCGCGATCACGACCGGCGGCGCGCCGCCGCCCAAGGTCACCGCCTGATCGCCGCGGCCGATGCGCGCGCGGCTGTGCTCCTCGCGGTAGGCGCGGTGCGCGAGGCGCAGATCGCCCTTCGGTTTGACGATTTCCTCCACCGCCGGATGCGCCTGCAGCTCCTTCTCGAGCGCCGCCGGAACTTTGTCGAGCAGGGCGATGATCGGGCGCGCCGATTCGGGCGATCGCGCCGTCCGGATGCCGGCGCGCTCGCAGCGCTCGATCAGGGCTTGCACGGCGTCGGCCGGCGCAGAGCGGTGGCAGCGCAGGATCATGCGCCGCAGCCCTCATCCAGCAGCGGCAGCAGCCGGCGCAGCGGTTCGACGCCGAAGGGTCCTGCGTGCCGTCGCAGCAAGTCCTCGGCGGCCGGCGCGCGCAGCGGATCGCCGGCGGGAACGCCCGTCAGCAGGCGCGCGCGCTCGTTGAGGAGCGCCAGGAGGGCGCGGTCGAGGATGAGCAATTGGTGGCGCTGGGCGGGAGTCATGGGAGTGCGGGCGGCATGCTGCCGGCGAGTTCGCGGACGAAGCGGCGCGCGGCGGCGGCGGCGTCGCGGCCGGCGCGGCGCTCCTCGTGCAGATGCTGCACGAGCGCCGTGCCGACGATCACCACGTCGGCGTGGGCAGCCGCGGCGCGAGCGTCCGCGGCGCTGCGGATGCCGAAGCCGACCGCCATCGGCACGGCCGATTGAGCGCGCACGCCGTCCAAGAAGGCGAGCGTGGCCGGATCGAAGCGCGTCGCCGCGCCGGTCGCGCCGACGCGGCCGAGCACGTAGACGAAAGCTGTGCTGGCGGCGCAGGCGGCGGCGCGACGCGCGGCGCTGCTCGTGGGCGCGACGAAGAAGACCGTGCCGAGCGCGCGCGCGGCGGCGGCGGCGCGCATCTCCTCCGCCTCCTCCACCGGAAGATCCGGCACGATGAGGGCGTCGGCTCCGGCGTCGGCGGCGCGCGCGGCCAGTTCGACCCAGCCGCGGCGGCGCAGCGGATTGGCGTAGGACATCAGCGCGACCGGCAGCGACCCGCCTGCGGCGCGATAACGCGCAAGCACGCCGAGGATGCCGGTCAAGGTCGCGCCGGAGGCGAGCGCGCGCTGCGCCGCCTCCTGCAGACGAGGACCGTCCGCGATCGGATCGCTGAAGGGCACGCCCAACTCGATCGCGCAGGCGCCGGCTTCCTCCACGGCCTGCATCGCGCGCAGCGTTTCGTCAAGACCGCCATCGCCGCCCGTGAGATAAGGCGCAACGCCGCGCAGACCGGGGCCGAAGCGGCTCACGCGCCCTCCCGCAGCACGGTGTCCAAATCCTTGTCGCCGCGGCCGGACAAATTCACGAGCACGCGGCGGCCGCGCAGCGCCGGCGCCTCGCGCATCACCCAGGCCAGGGCGTGCGCGCTCTCGAGCGCGGGCAGAATGCCTTCGAGCCGGGCCAGCCGATGGAAGGCCGCCAGAGCCTCGGCGTCGCCGGCCGACTCGTAGCGCGCGCGGCCGGCGTCGCGCAGCGCGGCGTGTTCCGGCCCGACCGCGGGATAGTCGAGGCCGGCGCTGATCGAGTGCGTCGTCAGCACTTGGCCATCCTCGTCCTGCAGCAGGTAAGTCTCACAACCGTGCAGGATGCCGGGCGCTCCGCCCTCGCCGCCGAAGCGCGCGGCGTGCTCGCCGGGGCGCGCACCGCGGCCCCCCGCCTCCACGCCCACCAGTTCGACGCCGTCGTCGCCGAGGAAGGCGCGAAACAGGCCGATCGCGTTGCTGCCCCCGCCGACGCAAGCCACCGCCACGTCCGGCAGCGCGCCGGCCTGCGCCAGCATCTGGCCTCGCGCCTCCTGGCCGATCACCTCGTGAAAGTCGGCCACGATGCTCGGGAAGGGATGCGGCCCGAGCGCGCTGCCGAGCAGGT
The DNA here is from genome assembly GCA_964453755.1 of uncultured Planctomycetales bacterium. Lineage (GTDB taxonomy): Bacteria > Planctomycetota > UBA1135 > UBA1135 > UBA1135 > JAQBVK01. Next base: position 2,626 of record CAYVPL010000157.1, on the reverse strand, counting down.
AGTGCGCGTCGGGATCGCCGACCCAGGCGCGCAGCGCCTCGTTGATCGCATCCTTCAGCGTCTGCTGGCCGTGCTCCACCACCGCGACGCGCGCGCCCAGCAATTTCATGCGCTCGACGTTGAGCCGCTGCCGCGCCGCATCCACCGCGCCCATGTAGACGACGCAGTCGAGCCCCAGCAAGGCGCAGGCCGTCGCGCTCGCCACGCCGTGCTGGCCGGCGCCCGTCTCGGCCAGAATGCGCTTCTTGCCCATGTGCTTGGCCAGCAAGGCCTGGCCCAGAGCGTTGTTCAACTTGTGCGCGCCGGTGTGGAGCAAGTCTTCGCGCTTGAGCCAGAGCTCCAGGCCGCCGAGCTCCGCGCCCAGCCGGCGCGCCGGCGTCAGCGGCGTGGGGCGGCCGGCGAAATCGCGCAGCAGCGCGGCGAGTTCGGCGCGGCGCGGCGGACTGGCGCGAAACTCCCGCCAGGCCGCTTCGAGCGCGCGCAGATTCTCCATCAGCGTCTCGGGCGCGTAGCAGCCGCCCCAGGCGCCGAAGCGGCCGGGCCGGATGTCAGAGGAGGCCATGGCGGGCTGCCAGCACGAATTCTTTCACCAAAGCGGAATCCTTGAGCCCAGGCGCGGACTCGAGGCGCGAAGATGCGTCCAGGCCGTGCGGACGGACGGCGGCCGCGGCGGCCGCGGCGTTCGCCGGGCCCATGCCTCCGGCGAGCAAACAAGGCGCCTGCGCCGACAGCGCGCGCGCCAAGGTCGGATCCACCGTCTGACCGCTGCCGCCGGGGCTCGAAGGATGATCCAGCACGAAGAGCGCGGCCAGCGGCAGCCAGCGCCGCAGCTCCAGGCTTGCCGCGGGCTCCTCCACCGCAAGACGGCGCCAGACCGGCACGGTCAGGCGGCTGAAATCCTCCGGACGCTCCTGCCCGCAGAGTTGCACGGCGGCGATGCCGGTGGCGTCGACGAGCGACTCCACCTCGGCGCGCGGCGCGTCCACGAACACTCCGGCCACGGGCGTCGCGCCGGCGGCTTGCACGATCGCGGCGGCGCGCGCGGCGTCCACGCGGCGCGGCGAAGGCGCGAAGATCACGCCGAGCGCGTCCGCGCCGGCGGCGATGGCGGCGCGCGCGTCCTCGACGCGCGTGATGCCGCAGACCTTGACGCGCGGGGGCGCCAGGAAGGCGCGCCATCCGCGCAAGCGCGCCGCCGGATCGGCGGCCTGCATCAGCGCGGTGCCGATCAGCGCCGCGTCGGCGCCGGCGGCACGCACGCGCCGCAGATCGTCCACCGATTGCAGGCCGCTTTCGGCGACTCGCACAAAGCGGGCGGGAATCTGGCGCAGCAAAGCGGCCGCGCGCTCCAGGTCGATGACGAAACTGGACAAGTCGCGGGCGTTGACGCCGACGCAGTCTGGCGCGGCCGCGATCGCGCGCTCGAGTTGGTCGGCTGCGTGCGCCTCGATCAGGACGGCGAGTCCCAGTTCGCCGGCGAGCGCGCGCAGTTCGGACAGCTGCGCGCCGGGCAGGCATTCGGCGATCAGGAGCACCGCGTCAGCGCCCGCCGGCAGCGACTCGAGCACCATGCCTTCGTCGAGCAGGAAGTCCTTGCGCAACCGCGGCAGGCCGGCGCTGGCGGCGGCGGCGAGATCGTCCAGCCGGCCGTCGAAGTGATCGGCCTCCGTCAGGATGGAAAGCGCGTCGGCGCCGCCGCGGGCGTAGGCCTGGGTCCGCTCCGCTGGCGCGGTCGAGGAGTCCAGCGCCCCCGCGGAAGGCGAGCGGCGCTTGCACTCGGCGATGAGCCCGAAGCCGCCGCGCGCGCCGCGCAAGGCCGCGATGAAACGCGCGCGCCGGGCAGGATCGGGACGGTTTGCTACGCGCAGCGCGTCCAGCGGTTGCCGTTGGCGCCGGTCCGCCGCGCGGGCTCGGACGTCGCGCAGGATCGGCAGAAGCCGGTCGGGCGGCGCGTCGCGATTCATGCGCGCACCCCCGCCGCAGCTTGGCTGCTGCTCACGACTCGGGCCAGCAGACTTTGCGCCGATTTTGAGTCCAGAGCGGCGACCGCTCGCTGAAAACAATCCTTGAGACTTGTCTGCTGGGAGTCCTCCAGGCCACCCAGGTAGATCGCCACCGTGGCGTTGAGCAAGACCGCGTCGCGGATCGGCCCGCGGTCCCCGGCGAGCACCCCGTGCAGAATCCGCAGATTCGCGGCGGCGTCGCCGCCGGCGAGCGCGCTCACCGGCGCGCTGGCCAGTCCGAACTCGCGCGCCGGCAGCGACGAGGCGCCGCCGCGCGGCACCGCTCCTTCCCCGCCGATCCACAGCAGCAGGTTGGCGCCGTCCAGCGTCAATTCGTCGGCGCCGCCGGCGCCGTGCACGACGGCGCCGCGCCGGCAGCCCAGCGCCCCCAACACGCGGGCGTAGTCCGCGACCCGCGCCTTGTCACTGACGCCGAGGAGCTGCCGGCTGACCCGGCCCGGATTGCAGAGCGGCCCCAAGAAGTTGAAGATCGTCCGCGTGCCCAATGCGCGTCGCACCGGCGCGATCGGGCCAAGCGCAGGGTGGAAGGCGGGAGCGAACAGAAAGACGAAGCCGCATTCCTCGAAGACGGCGCGCGCCTGTTCCGGCGACAGTTGCAGGCG
>CAYVPL010000156.1:0-6356 GCA_964453755.1 uncultured Planctomycetales bacterium | reverse complement strand
CTGCCCGCGTGGCTGGCCGAATGGGCGGCTGGCCACCTCGATCCGCTCACCACGCAACCCTGGCTGCAGGCGGCGGCGGTGGCCGGCGCCGGCTTGGTGCTGGCGAAGGTCGCCACTTGGCTCGTGCAGTTCGGCGTGAAGATGCTCACGCGGCGGACCAGCACCGAACTGGACGACCAGATCCTCCGGTTGCTGCATTCGCCGCTGCTCTGGAGCGCGCTGCTGCTGAGTTTCGCCGTGGCGGGCTGGATCGTGATCGGCAATCCGGCCGCCGCCGCCTTCGCCGAGCGGGTGCTGCTGACCTTCGTCGCGCTGGTCTGGAGCATCTTCATCTTCCGGCTGGCGCGCCTGCTGCTGCGCACCGCGGCCGGGCATCCGGTGCGCTTCCAGATGTTGCGCGGCCCGGCGTTCCCGCTCTTTGACAACGCCGTCAAGCTGGCGGTGTTCTTCCTGGGCGGCTGGATGTTCATCCAGGTCTGGAATTTCGACACCACGGGATGGCTGGCCTCGGCGGGCATTCTCGGTATCGCGGTGGGCTTCGCGGCGCAGGAAACCCTCGCCAACCTGTTCGCCGGCGTGTTCATCCTGGCCGACAAGCCCTACAAGGTGGGGGACAGCATCGTGCTGGACACCGGCGAGCGCGGCGTGGTCAGCCTGATCGGCCTGCGCAGCACCCGGCTGCTCACGGCGGACGACGTCGAGATCACGATTCCGAACCGCCAGATGGGGCAGGCGAAAATCGTCAACCAGTCGGGCGGGCCCCACCTGAAAATGCGCGTCGGCCACAAGGTCGGCGTGGCCTACGGCACCGATCTGCAGCTGGCACGCCGCGTGCTGCTCGAGGCGGCGGCGGCGTCGCCCTACGCGGTGAAGGATCCGCCGCCCGTGGTGCGCATGCGCGGCTTCGGCGAGTCGAGCCTCGATCTGGAGCTCTACATCTGGGTCAGTTCGCCGCTGGAGCAGGTGGTCGCTTCGGACGATCTGTTCGAGCGCATGTACGTCGGGCTCGGACAGGCCGGCATCGGCATTCCCTTCCCGCAGCGCGAACTCTGGATTCGCGAGCAGCCGGCGGCGCCCGCGCGCAGCTAGCGCGGGTCGAAGGCTTCTCCGGGAACCGGCTGCGGCGCTTGCGCCCGCAGTTGCTCGCGCAGTTCGGCGCGCGTCAGGTCGAGGCGCACTTCGCGCTCGCCTGCAACGGCGCCCGCGCCGACGTCCAACTTGCCGCGCGCGCTCACGACGCCCTGGAACTCCGCTTCGATGATCAACTCGCCCTCGGGCAGCCCGCTCAGATGGAGGCGTCCGTCTTGGCACCAATATTCGGCGTGGGGCGAGCTGGCCTGCGCGCTGCTGTAGATGCGGACCTCGCAGGGCGGCAGCCGCTGGCCGTCGCGATCGCGCAGCAGCGCGATGAGCGCGACGCCGCCCGGCCGCAGCATCATTTCACAATCGAAGTCGCCGACCGGCAGGCTCACCGGCATTTCAGCCGGTAGGCAGCCTGAACCTTGCCCGGTCAGCACGTAGGTGCCCGGCGCAAGGAGCAACTCGAAACTGCCGTCCGATTCGGTCTGCGCCCGGCCCAGAATTTCCGCGCCGCGGCGCGCCTGGATCTGGACGTCGCTCAGCGGCTCGAGCGTGGCCGCATTCCGCGCCACTCCGCGAACGCGCGCCATCAGCCCTTCGTCGGGCTCGACGGACACGGGCTCGGCGGTCAGCACCCACGGCTCCGGCCGCGTCGCCACCACCCAGCTCGCGACGCGGACCGGCTCGTAGTACGGACCCCAGACCTGCCACTGGCCGCGCCAAGCGTAGGTGTCCAGGGCGATTTCGTAGCTTCCCGGCAGCAGGAGGAAGTCGCGCATTTCGGACTGCATGCCGTGCGTGAAAGTGTTGTCGCTGTGGATCCAGATCGATTCGCCGACGCGCGCGCCCGGCGGCGCCGGCGGCATCTCCCAGCGCATGGCTTTGATCGTGAGATAGCCGTTCGGCTGCACCAACGGCGCGCCGTCGGCAGTGCGGAATTGAAGATGGAGCGGCGCGCGGCGCGGCAGGAAGAAGACGCCGCCCTCGTCCTGCGCGAGGTCCACGGTCCACGTGCAGGGCGCAGACTCGGCGCCCCAGGCTTGGAGGCGCCACGCGCTGGAGGCGGGGGCCGCGGGGAAAGTGAAACGGCCGTCGTCGGCGGCCTGAGTGCTGAGCGAGCTGGATTCGTCCTCTCGCATCAGCGTCAGACTCACGTCGGCGGGAGGTGCTCCGTTTTGATCCACGAGCCTGCCGGAATAGCCGCGCAGGCGGAAGGGGAGGCGGAAGCTCACCCGCGGTCCGGGCACGCGCGCTTCGACTGTGGCGCGCTCCATCTCGCCGTCCTGCAGCAGTTCGTGCCAGCAGCCGAAGCGCCAGAGCCCGGCCGGCATGGCGAAGCGGGCGCGGCCTTGCGCGTCCGTCGGCGCGCTGAGGGTTTCGTTGGCCCAGTAGCCGGCGGCGCCGCCGGATTCCGGCGCTCCGGCCGGCGCCACCAATTCTTCCCAATTCCCGCCGGCCAGGAAGCGCTCGTAGATCGGATCTTCTCCCTCTGCGTCCGGCTCGATCGCCGGCGTGCCCAAGGCGGCGTCGGCGAAACTCAGCGGCTGCGCCCACACGTGCGCCTGCGCGACGGGCGCTCCCGCCGCGTCCAGCACCTCGACTTCGATGCCGTCGGCCGCGACCACGCGCAGCACGCCGATCTCCGCGGCCGCGCCCGCGATCACGTCCACGCGATCCTCGCCCACGGCGCCGCCGCCGAGCAAGGGTGAGTACTGCAACCACGGCCGCGGCTCGACCGCGAACACCCACGGCCCTTCGCCGAGTGCGGGGAATTGGTAGCGACCGTCCGCGCCGGAGGCCGCGGTCAGAAATCCGCGGGTCCAATCGTCCAGTCCGTAGGTCCAGGTCGGATGGAAGGCGTGCACCACTGCGCCGGCCACGGGGTGGCTGCGCGCGTCGAGCACGAGGCCTGACGCACTGCCGGCCGGGCGCAGTTCCAGCATCCATTCCTCCCTGCTGCCGCCGGAAATGTCCAGATGCTGCTCGCTGAAGGAATGGCCCCAGCGCGCATCCGGCGGTTGGCAGGACACCCAGTCCACGTGCACCGCATCGGCGAACACGAATTCGGCGATGCCGCGCGCGTCGGCGTAGGACTCGTGCGGACTGACGGTGCGCGTGTCGGAGATCCAGGTCTGCGCCTGGATCAGCCAGCCGCGGCAGCCCGGCGGCGGCACGAGTTCGCCGGCGTCGTTGCGAATCTGGAGTTGCACGCGCAGATGGACCGGCGCGGGTGGAAGTTCCGCCGCGCCGCCGTTCGACGATTCGGCGTCGGCGGGACGCACCTTCTCACGCGTGAGCTCGCCGAAGGGATCGTCCGCGGCGGCGGCGGCGCCGAGCGCGTCCGCAGCCGCCGGAGCGGCGGCCGCAGCGCCGGACGGCGATGCGGACTCGGCCTCGGGCCGCCGATCGGCGAAGAAGAGCGCTGCTGCGGCGAGCAGGGCGAGCAGGAGGATGCCGAGGACGGCGGGACGTTGCTGCAACGGGCGCGGGCGGGCAGGCCTGGGTCCAGATTAATCAGACCCGGCGGCCGGTAACAGCTCCCGCGCTCAGCGCGGCTTTTCCGGCTTCTTCGGCTTCTCGCCCAAGACGCCTTCCAGAAGGCCGCCGGCTTCCTTCTCCAGCCGGTCCTTCAACTCTTCCTTCTTCTCGTCCATCAACTCGCCGGCCCGGCGCTGCACCTCGGCCTTCACGGCGCCGCCGAGCAGGTCGCCCAGGTCCATCTCGTTCTCGACGTCGAAACTCGGGCGCGTGGGCGTGCCGCCCAGCACGATGGAGAAGGCGACCGGCCCGGCGGCCAGCGCCTGATTCAACAACTTGCAGAACTCCTGCGGTTCGACGCCGAGCACCTGCGGCGCGTTCTTCTTGGCGCTGATCTTGGCGCCGCGCAGTTCGACGCGGACCGTGCCGGCCAGGGCGTCGCCGCTGAAGCGCAGGCCGGCGGTCTGCAGGTCCATCAGGCCGCCGGCGATCTTGAAGGGCATGGACATCTTTGACAATTCCGCGATCTCGTCCACCGGCAGGCCGAGGGCGGCGAAGTCCAGGGCCGATGGCTCGGCGGTGCGCGAGAGGTCGAGGCGGAATTTCAGGCTGCCGCCGCTGGCGAAGCCGCCTTCGCCGCGGATCGTCGCCGGTTCGACGACGCCGGCGGGAGCGCTGCCGAGGCGCTCGAGGGCGAAGGTGAAGGATTTCAGTTCGGGCAGGATGGCGGCGCCGGTGCGCTGGTCGATCGTCTCCCAGCGGAAGTCCTCGATCGCGGCCTTCTCCAAGTAGAAGGCGCCGCGGGCCTCGCGCTCGGCGCGGGCGCGCGCCTGCGCCGCGGCCACGAAGTCGGGCTTGCCGGGGAAGCGGGCGGGCGCGGGTTTCTCCTCCTTCTCGCCCTCGCCGCCGGAGAAGATGCCGCCGTACTCGTCGTAGTACTCCTTGTAGTGCTGATAGCGGTCCCAGTACTCGGCGACGATCTGGATCACGTCGCGGTTCTCGGCCTTCGGCAGCGGCGTCTCGCGCTTGGGCTGCGGATTCTTGGCCTTCTCCTCGGCCGGCGGCGGGCCGGGATCCACGGCCAGCGTGCCGTCCGCGTTGACGATGAAGTGCAGGCGCGCGCCGGTCAGCGTGGCTTCGCGCACGTGCACGCGCCCGGCCAGGGCGGCGCCGATGCTCACCTCGAGCGCGCCGCGCTGCAGGTCGAGCAGCGGGGAAGCCGCCGTGCCGGCGTGGAACTCGGTGACGTTGGCGCGGCCGCCCAGGATGGACAATTCCGAATCGGCGAACTCCACCGGCTGGCCGCCGAAAGCGTAGGGCCCCCAGGCGCGCAGAGCCTTCGCGAAGAGGGCGTCGGCGCCGAGCACGATGCCGGCGATCAGTCCCAGCAGGACGATCGCGAAGAGGATCAGGAAGCCTTTGCGGAGGACCTGGAACATGGCTCAGCCCAGCCAGTAGCCGAGCATCCGGCCGAAGAGGTTGTGGCTGACCGCGCCGGTGATGCGATTCTTGCCGTACTTCTCCTGCCAGATCGGAAGCTTGAGTTTGATCAGGCGGTTTGCGGGAATCGCCAGCGCGAAGCCCAGTAGCAGTCCGCAGACGGCGCCGCCGAGGCCCCACCAGGTGTGGAGCTGCGCCGAGGGCCAACCGGTGGCGAGGCCGATGCCGGCGGATTGCGGCAGCACGTCTTCGAGCAGGATGCGGCCCAGTCCGCTGGTGAGACGGCCGAGGAAGAGCGCTTCGGCGATTTCCATCAGGCCCATCAGCGCCAGCGCCACCGGGATGGAGGCGCGCAGCGCGAGGAAGCAGAAGAGCGCGATCAGCCAGAGGCTGTTGAGGCCGATGAAACCCGTGCCTTCGTCCACCGTGCCGGCGGGAATCAGCGCCAGCAGCACGCCGAAGAAGGCGCCGAGGCCGATCTCGAAGGGCTGCACCTTCCCGGTCAGAAGCCGGGCGAACTGCCGCAGCAGGATGAACATGCGATCAGGATACCGCCGACCTCAGTCGGCATCGAAGCGCTTCATCCAATCCGGCGGCAGCAGGGGGCAAAGGCCTTCGGGTTTGCGGAAGAGGCGGCCGCGCACCGAGGCGATGCCGTCGTACGCGGCATCGCGCAGAGGGGGGGGCACGAGGCGCGCCAGCGCGGCCAGCGGGCGCCAGAGGCCGCCGAGGGCGGCGCCGATCCGGAGCGCGGCGGCGGAGCGCGCCAGCAACGCCCCGCCGGGCTCCCGCACGACGATGCTGTCCGGCAGGCCGGCGCGCTGGGATTCCGGCACGGCGGCCGCGAAGCTGCGGCCCTGCAGCGGCGCGTAGCGGAATGTCAGACCGCTGCGGTCCTCCTGCAGCAGGAAGCGGACGCTGCGATGGCAGAAGCCGCACTCGCCGTCGTAGTAGACGGTGAGCGGCAGCGGTCCGGCGCGCGGGCGGATCCAGGCCGGATCGAAGGCCGTCAGCAGCAGCAGCAGCGGCGCCGTCTCGATCAGCAGGCCGCGGCCGAGGATGATCAGCGCCAGCTGCGCCGCGCAGAGCAGCAGCCAGATCCAGGGCCGCGCGCTGCGCGTGAGAATCAGCAGCAGGAAGAGACCTTCGGCGCTGGCCAGCGTGTCGTTGCCCGCCTGCCAATGCAGCGCGCCGGTCCACGCCAGGCTCGCCCCGATGAGTCCCCAGCACCATTCCAAGGAGAGGCGATGCGCGCGCAACACCAGCGCGGCGCCGAGCGCGATCAGGAAGGGGTCGGCGGGTTGCAGGCCGAAGAGCGCGAGCAGCAGCGCCAGCGGCGCCACGATCCAAGTCTCACG
>CAYVPL010000155.1:0-6421 GCA_964453755.1 uncultured Planctomycetales bacterium | reverse complement strand
GCCCTCGTGGTGCACCAGCCAGTAGGCGCCGGCCAGCGCGTCGGCGCGCGTCTGCGCCAGCATTTCGGCCTCCGTGCGTCCGGCGAAGCGCGCCTGCGCGGCCAGCCGCGCCGTGAAGTCCTTCTGGCGCACGCCGCGCGTCACGCCCCGCAGCACGACGGCCGTGCGGTCTTCGTTGTCGCCGGTGACCTGGCGCTGCAAGGCGTCGCACAGGATCCATTCGGCCTCGCGCGCAAAGAAGGGCTCCCAGGTCAGCATCGAGGGCATCTGGATGTCCGACTTCCAGGAGTGCTGCGCGCCCTCCGGGGAGAGGGTGACGCCCGAAGGCGTGCCGACCACGACGAATCCCGAGCGCCAGTAGGCGTTGTAATACAACTGGTCGAGCGCGCGCTTGATGAAGAAGTCATAGACCGTCATCAACGGCATCAGCGGCAGGCCGAAGTACTCGCCGGCCTTGCCGAAGCTGCCCGCCGCGCTCATGGCCGCCGCCTCGGCGATCTCGAAGCGCACGTGGCGCGTCCAGGGATCGCTGGTGGAGTAGAGCTGCGGCCGCCCGCGCTCGGCCAGGCCGAAACTCTTCTCCAGGTTCTCTTCGGGCACCGCGCCGTAGATCTTCCCGTCCATGGTCGGGTTGATGTTGGTGCTGGTGCCGACGTCCGGGCTCATGGTCAGGATCATGTCGGCCGGCGCGGCCCACACGGATTCTTCCGGGCTCAAGGCCTTGCCCGGATCCACGCCGCCTTGCCGGTAATCGTCGTCGGTGGCGATGCGCACCCATTTGCCCGCCACCTGGCCGATCATCCACTGCGTGTGCGCGAGCGGCGTGAAGGCCAGATTGATGCCCACTTCCGGCGGCAGCGGCAGCGAAGGCGCGACGCGCTCGGCGAAGCGGCGGCGGTTCTCCCCGATGCGCTGCTCCTCGGCCTCGACGCCGGCGCGCCAGGCGCGGCCGCGGGCGGCCAGGAAGGCGCGCTCCGGCCCGTCCTCGCGCCACGATCCCGGCGCGTGGCAGGGAGAGGCGGGCTCCAGACCCTCGGCCTGCATCAGGCGGGCGATTTCCGCCTCGCCCGGCAAACTCGAGTGGTTGCCCGGCATCGCGTAACTTTCAAGGCCCCAGCCCTTGACGGTGTGGGCCAGGATCAGCGTCGGCTTGGCGGAGGCGCGCGCCGCGGCGTAGGCCTGCAGAATGGCCACCAGGTCGTGGCCGCCGAGATCGCCCAGCGCGGCCAGCAATTCCTCGTCCGAGGCGGTGGCGAAGAGCGCTTTGACTTTGCGGTCGCGGGCGAGCAGCCGCTCCTTGAGCAGCGTGGCGTCCTTCTTCCAGAGCAGCGCCTGGAATTCGTAGTCGGTGAAGCCCTCTTCCAGGATCTGACGCAAGACCGGGCCGCCCGGCCGCGCGAACAACTCTTCGCGCAGGCGCCCGTGGCGCAACTGGATCACTTCCCAGCCGTTGGCGCGCATCGTGCGCTCGACGCGGTCGGCGTCGGTGCCGCCGAAGACCTCGTTGTTCGGGATGCGCGTGCCGTCGAGGCTCTGCCGGTTGTAGTCGAGGATCCAGGTGACTTCGCGCAGGCCGCGCTCGGCGAAATCCGTGATCGCCTCCATCAGCGAGCCCTCGCGGAATTCGCTGTCGCCGAGCAGCGACCAGAAGTGCAGGTCGCGGGGCTGCTCGAAGCCGTGGTCGAGCAGGTAGCGCCAGGTCAGCGCCAGGTAGCCGCTGTTGACTGGCGGGATGCCGACCGTGCCGCTGGGCAGGATGCGCCAGGAATCCGGATCGGCGCCGGCGTGATAGGACTGGAACACCGGCTCGCCGGCCTGCGAGAACTTGCGCAGCCGGTGCATGACGGGCTCGGCCTCGTCGTCGCTCATCCAACCGCCGTCCTTCTTGCGGTAGACGCCGGCCAGGAAGTGCAGCGCGTGGTCAAGCGGCGCCAGGTGCGGCTTGGCGCACCAGAAATCCAGCGGCTGGCGCGCCACCAGGTGCAAGGCCGTCGCCAGATGCAGGCTGGAAGTGCACGCGGCCGGATGGCCGCCGACCTTCGGGTCGGTGGGATCCGCGTCGGGCCGCTCGTTCGCCTCCGCGATCATGCGGGCGGTGAGCGCGAGGGCGCGGCGGGCGATCCGCTCCAGAACGGCGATCTGCTCCGGGCTCAAACCGTAGGGCAGGCGGGCGGCGGACTGGGTCAGGGTCATCGCGTCAGGACGAGCTGCGGCCATGAAGAGGGCTCCATGATACGGAATCGCCCGCGCGGGCCGCGCCGCAGGGGCTGGCGGGGGGCGGTCGCGGAGCGCTAGAATGACTCATGGACCTAAGGCTGGCGCTGACTTTCGACGACGTCCTGCTCGTGCCGCAGGAATCCGACGTCCTGCCCACGGAAGTCACGACCCTCACGCGCTTCTCGCGCAACGTGCGCCTGAACGTGCCGGTGGCCTCGGCGGCCATGGACACGGTGACGGAGAGCCGGCTCGCCATCGCCCTGGCGCAGCAGGGCGGCATCGGCGTGATCCACCGCAACTTGTCCATCGAGGACCAGGTGCGCGAAGTGGACATCGTGAAGCGCAGCGCGCACGGCGTGATCCGCGACCCGCTCACGCTGAAGCCCACCGACACCATCGGCATGGCGCGCAGCCTGATGGAGGAACAGCGGATCAGCGGCCTGCCCGTCTGCCAGGGCGACGTGCTGGTCGGCATTCTCACCCGGCGCGATCTCAAGTTCCGCGGGCGCGACGACCAGAAGGTCTCCGAGGTCATGACGCGCGAGCTGGTGACGGCCGCCGCGGGCACCACACTCGAGCAGGCCAAGGCGATTCTCTATCAGGCCAAGGTCGAGAAGCTGCCGCTGGTGGCCAAGGACGGGCGCCTCGAAGGCTTGATCACGATGCGCGACATCCGCCTGATGGAGGAGTTCCCGCGCGCCGCCAAGGACGACGACGGCTGCCTGCTGTGCGGCGCGGCTATCGGCGTGAAGGATTACGAGCGCGCCGAAGCGCTGGTCGAGGCCGGCGTCGACGTGCTGGTGGTGGACACCGCGCACGGCCACAGCCTCAACGTGGTGGAAACGGTGCGCGAGTTGAAGCGCCACGACTGGGTGGACGTGGTGGCGGGCAACATCGCCACCGCCGAAGCGGCCGAAGCTCTGCTCGACGTCGGCGCCGACGGCGTGAAAGTCGGCATCGGACCGGGATCGATCTGCACGACGCGCGTGGTCGCGGGCGTCGGCGTCCCGCAATTCACGGCCGTCTACGACGTGGCGCAGGTTTGCGCCGCTTCCGACGTGCCGGTGATTTCCGACGGCGGCATCCGCAACAGCGGCGACGCGGTCAAGGCGCTGGGCGCCGGCGCCGAATGCGTGATGCTGGGTTCGCTGCTGGCGGGCGTGGACGAATCGCCGGGCGAGATCTTTCTCTACCAGGGCCGCAGCTTCAAGGCGGTGCGCGGCATGGGTTCGCTGGCGGCGATGGTCGAGGGCAGCAAGGCGCGCTACGGCCAGGCCGGCGTCAGCGACAGCCAGAAACTGGTGCCCGAAGGCATCGAAGGCATGGTGCCGCACCGCGGCCCGCTCGCGCCCTTCGTCTATCAATTCGTCGGCGGCATCCGCGCCGGCATGGGCTATCTCGGCGCCGACACCCTGGCGATGCTGCGCTCGCGCGCCCGCTTCGTCCGCGTCACGCACGCCGGCGTCCAGGAAAGCCATCCGCACGACGTGCGCGTGACCCGCGAGGCCCCCAACTACTGGCAAGCCGGACAATGAGTGCGGGCCAGGCATCCACGGAGGTCTACGTGAAGGTTGCCGATCGATCAGGCCTTCAAATCCAGGTCGCGCACGAGCGGATTCTCATCGTCGATTTTGGCGGCCAGTACACGCAGCTGATCGCGCGCCGCGTGCGCGAGCATCAGGTGATGTCGGAAGTGGTGCCGCCGGCCAAGGCGCTCGATGCGGCGCGCGCGCCGGGTCTGAAGGGCATGATCCTGTCCGGCGGACCGAGCAGCGCCTACGAGCACGGCGCGCCGACGCTGCCGCGCGAGATGCTGGACCTCGGCGTTCCGGTGCTGGGCATCTGCTACGGCATGCAGTGGATGTGCGAGACGCTCGGCGGCAAGGTCGTGCCCGGCGAGACGCGCGAGTTCGGCTTCACGCCGGTGACGGTGCAAGAGCAAGACGCGCTGCTTGGCGGCGTCAGCGCGCGCACGGTGGTGTGGATGAGCCACGGCGACCTCGTCGCGGCGCTGCCGCCGGGCTTCCGCCGCACGGCGCGCACGGAAGACTGCCCGGAGGCCGCGATCGGCGACGACTCGCGGCGGCTCTACGGCGTGCAGTTCCATCCCGAGGTCGGGCACACGCAGGAGGGCAGCAGGATCCTCGAGAACTTTCTCAAGGGCATCTGCGGCTGCCGCGGCGATTGGACGCCCGGCGACTTGTCGGAGGAGCTGATCGCCGCCGCGCGCCGGCAGATCGGCGAGGCCGGCGAAGTGGTGCTGGGCTTGTCGGGCGGCGTGGATTCCTCGGTGGTCGGCGCGCTGCTGCAGAAGGCAATCGGCCGCCGCTGCCACGCCATCTTCGTGGACACCGGACTGCTGCGCGCCGGCGAGCGCGATCTGGTGGAGAGCACCTTCCGCGGCCACTTCGATCTCGATCTCACGGTCGTGGACGCCGGCGCCCGCTTCCTGGCGCGGTTGGCCGGCGTGACCGACCCGGAGGAGAAGCGCAAGCGCATCGGCCACGAATTCATCGAAGTGTTCCGCGCCGAGGCCAAGCGCTTTCCCAAGGCGAAGTTCCTCGGGCAGGGCACGCTCTATCCCGACGTGATCGAGAGCGTGGCCGCGCACGGCGGCCCGACTGCCGTCATCAAGAGCCACCACAACGTCGGCGGACTGCCCAAGGATCTGGAATTCGCGCTGGTCGAGCCGCTGCGCTTCCTGTTCAAGGACGAGGCGCGCGCGCTGGGCCGCCACCTCGGCCTGCCGGATGCCATGGTGGCGCGGCAGCCCTTCCCGGGCCCGGGCCTGGCGGTGCGCTGCGTCGGCGAATGCACGCCGGCGCGCGTGGAGCGCCTGCGCGAGGCCGACCGCATCGTGCGCGAAGAATTCGAAGCGCGCGGCGAGCATCAGGGCGTGTGGCAATACTTCGCGGTGCTGACCGGCGCGCGCTCGGTGGGGGTGATGGGCGACGCGCGCACCTACGAGGAAGCGTGCGCGGTGCGCGCCGTGTCCAGCAACGACGGCATGACCGCCGACTGGGTCTATCCCAGCCGCGCCTGCTTGCAGGCGATTTCGAGCCGCATCATCAATGAAGTGCGCGGCATCAACCGCGTGGTGCTGGACGTGACCAGCAAGCCTCCGGGCACCATCGAGTGGGAGTGAGAGCGTGCTGCTCGCCCTCCTGCAGGCCGGTTGGCTGGTCGTGGCGCCGGCGGAATGGCGGGCGGAGCTCGAGCCGCTGATCGCGGCGCGCGCGGCGCAGGGCTGGAACGCGCGCTTCCTCGCGCTCGAAGACGCGGTGGCGGGAGAGGGTCCCGGCGACGCGCCGGAGCGCGTCAAGCGCCGCCTGCACGCGGAGTGGAGCGAGCGCGGCCTCACGCACGCGCTGCTGGTTGGCGACGCCGACGTCTTCCCGGTGCGCTTCATGGTGCTGGACCGCGCGACCGAGCCGGCCTTTCACTACGCCTTCTACGCCTGCGATCTCTACTACGCGGACCTGGCGCGCGCCGACCGCAGTTTCGACGACTGGAACGCGCGCGCCGACGGCTTTCACGGCGCCTACTTCGGCGAGGTGCGCGGCGAATTCAACAAGGGGGATCCGATCAACTTCGACGGCGTCTCCTATCTGCCGGAGATTGCGGTCGGCCGCTGGCCCGTCAGCACGCGCGCCGACCTGCGCGCGGTGGTGGCGAAGACTCTGGCCTGGGAGCTGGCGCCGCCGGCGCGCTCGGCGCTGCTGGCGCACGCCGGCGAGTGGGTGGACGAGCGGCCGCGCCTGGGCGCGCGCGCCGCGGAGCTGGGCGCAGTTGGATGGAAAGTCGAGACGCAGTTCTTCGGCACGCCCGAGGCGCCGTCGCCCGAGCGGCTCCTCAGTGCGCTGCGCGCGGGCGTCGGCCTGGCGCTGCACGCCGGCCACGGATTCGCCGAGGGCTGGCATCTGTGCCTCGCGAGCGAGCACGAGGCGCCGCTGGCCGCCGCGCCGCCCGCGATCTACTTCTCGGTCGGCTGCAGCACGGCGAATTTCGTCAACGAGCCGCCCTATCAGTCCTACCTTGACTTTGCCGGCCTGCCGCACCGCGGCACCAACGACGGCGAAGTCTTCACCACGCCGCCGCCGCCGCCCGCGCCCCTGCAGCCGTCACACTAGAACAACAGTTCCTTCAACAAACGCCTGCTACACCTACCCACCAACAACACCACGGCCTACGTCGGCTGCGTAAC
>CAYVPL010000154.1:0-6483 GCA_964453755.1 uncultured Planctomycetales bacterium | reverse complement strand
GCCGGCGAGATCGTGGATTGGGTGGGCGGGCTGGAGGACGTCGAGGCGCGGCAGTCACGGCCGCGCTCGAGGCGCACCCGCGCGTCGAGCTCCGGCGCGAAGAGGTGTTGACCGTGCCCGACGCGCGGCCGTGCATCCTGGCCTCCGGCCCGCTCACCAGTCCCGCGCTGGCTGCGGATCTCGCGCGCTTCGCCGGCGCCGAGCATCTGGCCTTTTTCGACGCCATCGCCCCGGTGGTCACCGGCGAATCCCTGGACCGCAGCGTGATCTTCGCCGCGGCGCGCTGGGATCAAGGGGACGACTACCTCAACGTCCCGCTCAACCGGGACGAGTACGAGGCCTTTCTCGACGCGCTGCTGGCCGCGCCCGCGCATCCGCTCAAGGACTTCGAGGCGGCCGATCCGGGCGCCGCGCGTTTTTTCGAACGCTGCCTGCCGGTGGAGGTGCTGGCCGCGCGCGGCCGCGAATCGCTGCGCTTCGGCCCGATGCGCCCGGTCGGCCTGCGCGATCCGCGCACCGGCCACCGCCCCTGGGCCGTGATCCAGCTGCGCCGCGAGGACCGCGCCGGCCAGTTGTGGAACCTCGTCGGCTTCCAGACCAACGTGCGGCACGGCGAGCAAGAGGCCCTCTTCCGCACTCTGCCCGGCCTGCAGAGCGCGGACTTCGTGCGGCTCGGCAGCATGCACCGCAACACGTTCCTCAACTCGCCGCGCCTCCTGAGCAGCGGCCTGGAGTTCCGGGCGCACCCCGGCCTCTTCTGCGCCGGCCAGATCACCGGCATGGAAGGCTACCTGGGCAACGTGGCCTCCGGCCTGCTGGCGGCGCACAGCCTGCTGCGGCGCCGCGCCGGCGAGGAGCCGGTGGCGCCGCCGCGCAGCACTCTGCTCGGCGCGCTGGCGCACCACGTCGCCGAGAGCCCCTCCGCCTCCTTCCAGCCGATGAAGGCCGAGTTCGGATTGCTGCCGCCGCTGCCCGGCCTGGCGCGCGGCGCCGATCGCGCCGCGGCCCATGCCGCACGGAGCGCCGCGGATCTGGCAGAATTCCAGGCCGCGCGCCCGCTCCCCCTTCCGGCAGCGGCGCTCTGAACCCTTCATGCGCACTCTCACCGACATCAGCCCCTTCGTCAACGAGCCGCTCACGGACTTCTCCCAGGAGGAGAATGCCGCGGCCTTCCAGGAAGCCCTGAGCAAGATCGAGGCGTCGCTGCCGGTGGTCGTGCGCCTGTGGATGGACGGGCGCGATCAGGAAGGCGCCGCCGGCACCTTCGAGTCGCTCGATCCGGGCAAGCCCGGGCGCCCGGTGGCCAACTCCGCCAAGGGCGGCCGCGAGGACGCGCTGCGCGCCATCGCCGGCGCGCACAAGGCGTTCGGCGAGTGGTCGCGGCGCACCGCCGGCGAGCGCGCCGAATATTTTTTCCGCGCCGCGCGCATCATGCGCCTGCGCAAGCACGAGTTCTCGGCGATGATGGTCTTCGAGGTCGGCAAGAACTGGAGCGAGGCCGACGGCGATACCGCCGAGGCGATTGACTTCCTCGAGTTCTACGGCCGCGAGGCACTGCGCTACGCGCGCCGCCAGCCGATCACCCCCATCGCGGGCGAGGACAACGAGCTGGTCTATCTGCCGATCGGCGTGGGCGCCGTGATTCCGCCCTGGAATTTCCCGCTGGCGATCCTGGTCGGCATGACTTCCGCGGCGCTCGTCACCGGCAACACCGTGGTGCTGAAGCCTTCCAGCGACGCGCCCGGCATTGCGTCGATGTTCGTGGACCTGATGAAGGAAGTGGGCCTGCCCGCCGGCGTGCTGCAATTCGTGCCGGGCGGCGGCGCCGACGTCGGCAACACCATCGTCGAGCACCCGCTCACGCGATTCATCTCCTTCACCGGCTCGGCCGAGGTCGGCTGCGGCATCTCGGAGAAGGCGGGCAAGGTGCAGCCCGGTCAGATCTGGCTCAAGCGCGTGGTCGCCGAGATGGGAGGCAAAGATTTCATCTTCGTGGACGAAGACGCGGATCTGGACGATGCCGCCAAGGGCGCGCACGCCGCCGCCTTCGGCTACCAGGGCCAGAAGTGCTCGGCCTGCTCGCGCCTGATCCTGCACGAGCGCATCCACGACGCGTTCCTCGAGAAATTCCTGCCGCTGGTCGAGGCCACTTCCGTCGGGCATCCGGCCGAGCGCAAGAACTGGATGGGGCCGCTCATCAACGAGGCCGCGCTGCAGAACACCCTCAAAGCCATCGCCCAAGCCAAGGCGGACGGCAACACGCTGGTGGCGGGCGGCGCGCGCGCCGCCGGCGAAGGCTGGTTCCTGCAGCCCACCGTCTTCACCGGCGTCAAGCGCGGCGACTTCATCTGGAAGAACGAACTCTTCGCGCCGGTGCTCGGCGTGCACAAGGTGGCCAGCTTCGCCGAAGGCGTGGACGCGGCCAACGACACGATCTACGGCCTGACCGGCGCCTACTACGGCCGCGACGAGCAGCGCCTGGCGCAGGCCCGCACCGATCTGCAGTGCGGCAACCTCTACCTGAACCGCAAGTGCACGGGCGCGCTCGTCGGCGTCCATCCCTTCGGCGGCTTCAATCTGTCGGGCACCGACTCGAAGGCCGGCGGCCGCGATTACCTGCTGCTCTTCCTGCAAGCGAAGACGATCTCGCGCAGGCGCTAAGCGGCGCGCATGAGCGAGAGCAGCGCTTCCGAAACGCGGCGGCGCCGGCGGGTCGAGCCGGTGCCGGAGAACGCGGCGCCGGAAGTCTTCGATCCGCGCTCGACCGCGCGCCGCGGCCTGGCCGTGTGGCTGGCGCTGGGCCCGGTGATCGCCGCGCTGGGCATGCTCGGGTGGCTGCGCATCGTGGCGGGCCTGGACGAGGCCGCGCCGGGCCGCACGTCGCTGCTGGCCTTGGGCATGGATCTGCTGCTCGCGCTGCAATTCGCGCTGTCTCACTCTTTGCTGGCGCGCGGCTTCGGCCGCCGCCTGCTCAACCGCCCCTTCGGCCCCGCCGCCGAGCGGCCGCTCTACGTCTTCGTGACCGGCATCTCGCTGAGCCTGCTCGTGCTGGCATGGCAGCCGACCGGACCGGAACTGTGGATCTGGAGCGGTTGGACCCGGCCGATTTCCTGGATCCTGCAAATCGGCGGTCTCACCCTGGTGGCGTGGGGCGGCTTCGTGGTCGGCTCCGCGCAACTGCTCGGACTGCCGCACCTGAAGGCGCTCGAAACCGGCGCGCGCGAGCCGCAGGCCGAGTTCACCGCCTTGCCGCCTTACTCGGTGGTGCGCCAGCCGATCAACCTCGGCTTTCTGCTGCTGCTCGCCGGCATGCCCGAAGTGCGGCCGGACCAACTGATCCTCGGCCTGGTCTTCGCCGCCTGGATCCTGATCGCCGCCCCCATCGAGGAGCGCGATCTCGAGATCGAGTACGACGGCTACGCTTCTTACCAGCAGCGCACGCCGCGCTGGCTGCCGCGCCTGCGCCGCCGTGAAAGTTAGATGAGAACCGCGGCGCTGATCGAGGCCCTGCGCGGCGCGGTCGGCGCGCGTCACGTGCTGGACGATCCCGGCAGCCTGCTGGCCTACGAATCGGACGCGCTCACACTCTTCCGTTGTCAGCCGGCCGCCGTGGCGCTCCCCGCCACCGCCGAGCAGGTGGCGGCCTGCGCGCGCATCCTGCACGCCGCCGGCGTGCCTTTCGCGGCGCGCGGCGCCGGCACCGGATTGTCAGGCGGAGCGCTGGTGCCCGCGGGCGGCGTGATCCTGGCCCTCGCGCGCATGAACCGCATCCTGGAACTCGATCCGGCGCGCCGCATCGCCCGCGTCGCGCAGGGCCTCGTCGACGCCGACCTCTCGCGCGCCGCCGCGCCGCACGGCCTGCGCTACGCGCCGGATCCGGCCAGCCAGACCGTGAGCACGATCGGCGGCAACGTCGCGGAGAACGCCGGCGGTCCGATGTGCTTCCTGCACGGCACCACCGGCCAGCACGTGCTGGCGCTGGAGGTGGTGCTGCCGGACGGGCGCCGGGAATTCTGGGGGGGGGAAAGCGCCGTCGCCGACGACCTCGATCTGCGCGGCTTCTGCGTCGGCTCCGAAGGCACGGCGGCCATCGTGGTGGCGGCGACGCTGCGCCTGATTCCGCTGCCCGAGAAGGTGGTCACCTTGCTGGCAGGTTTCGACTCGGTGCAGACCGCCTGCGCCGCCGTCGCCGACCTGGTGGCGGCGGGCCTGCGCCCGGTGGCCCTCGAAGTCATGGACCGGCGCGCCATCCATGCCGTCGAGTCTTCCAACTACCGCTCGGGCCTGCCGCTCGAAGCCGGCGCGGTGCTGATCGTCGAACTCGAAGGTCCCGCCGCGCGCCTGCCGGCCGAGGCCGCCGCCGCCGAGCGCCTGCTGCAATTGCGCCGGCCGCTGCGCGTGGACCGCGCCGAGAACAAGGAGCAGCGGCTCGCGATCTGGAAAGGGCGCAAAGGGGCGGGCGGCGCGCTCGGACGCCTCGGACCGGACTCTTACGTGATGGACGGCGTGGTGCCGCGCTCGCGTCTGGCCGAAATCATGCAGTACGTCGAGGAAGTGGAAGCCGAGAGCGGGCTGCCGGTGGCCAATCTCTTCCACGCCGGCGACGGCAACATCCATCCGCACTTCAGTTACGACGCGCGCGATCCGGCGCAGGTGGCGACCGTGGAACGCGCGGGCGCGCGCATTCTGCGCAAATGCCTCGAACTCGGCGGCTCGCTCACGGGCGAGCACGGCATCGGCCTGGAGAAGCAGCATTTGCTGGCCGAGCAATTTGGCGCGACCGAGCTGTCGCTCATGGAGCGAGTGCGCCGCGTCTTCAACCCGCGCGATCTGCTGAATCCCGGCAAGGGCCTGCCGATGCGGCGCGGCTGCGCGGAGGCTTTCCATCGCCATGGGCGGATCGAAGCATGAGCGACTTCACCGCCCCCCTGGCGCGCGCCCGCGACGCGCTGCGCGCAGCCGCCGCCGACGGCGCTTCGATCCGTCCTTGCGGCCGCCGCACGCGGATGGCCCGCCACGCGCCGGAGGCCGCGCCGGATCGGTGGCTGGAGCTGGTCGAATGGCGCGGCCTGCTGTGGCTCGACGCCGCTGACCAAACCTGCGAGGTCGGCGCCGGCACCTCCCACGCCGATCTGGAGCAAGAACTCGCGCCGCACGGCCTCATGCTCGCAGCGGACGCTCCCAACGATGCCACAGGCACGCTGGGCGGCCTCTTCCTCGCGCCGGATCTGAGCTTGCTGCACCGCGCCTACGGCCCGCCGCGCGATCAGGTCCTGGGCGGTCAGTGGCTGCTGGCCAGTGGCGAGACGGCGCGCACCGGCGCGCGCGTCGTCAAATCCGTGGCCGGCTACGATCTCACGCGCCTCTTTCTCGGCTCGCGCGGCCAGCTCGCGGCCTGCCTCACGCTGGTGCTGCGGCTGCAGCCGCGGCCGCGCGACTTGCGCTGCTTCCAGGTGTCCGATCCCTCCGCGGTGCGCGCAGCCGGCTTGCCGGATCCCGACTGGTTCTTCCAAACCGACGCGGACTCCGCATGGGCGGCCTGGAACGGATGGGATCCGCGCCACCCAAGTCTGACATCCTGCGGCGCCGAAGAATTTCAGGCCGCGCGCCGACGCTGCCTCGCGGCGTTCGGCAGTTGCGCGGCTCGCATCGCCCACTCCGTGGCGCCCGCGCCACGCCCGCGCGGCCCGTTCGACTGGAATGCCCTGCAGGAAGGCGTGAGCCGCGGCACGGCCACGCCAGCCGGCGCGCGCAGCGTGCCGCTCACGCAAGCCTCGCCCTGGCTGGCGGACATCGCCGCCGCCTGCGCGCCGGGCTTTCCGGCCTTCGGCACGCGGCCGGGAGCGCCGTCGTGAGCGCCGAGCGCGCGCCGCTGCGCCCCGAAGGCGCCACGAACCTGCCGGCCGGCGATCCACTGGCGGGTTTTCCCGGCCTGCTCGACTGCGTGCACTGCGGCCTGTGCCTGCAAGCCTGCCCGACCTATCAAGTCACGGGCATCGAAAGCGACTCGCCGCGCGGCCGCATCACGCTGATGCGGGCGCAGGCCGAGGGCCGCGCCGCCGGCGCCGACGTCGCCCAGTGGGTCGACCGCTGCGTGATGTGCCGCGCCTGCGAGCCGGTCTGCCCCTCGCAGGTGCAGTATCACGAGTTGGCGGAGCGGCAGCGCGCCGGCGCGCGCGGCGACCGCGCGCCCACCTTCCTCGAGCGCTACGCCGCTTCCGCGAGCCGGCAGCGCTGGTTCGGATTCGCCGCGCGCGCGGCGCGGCGCGTCGGCCTGCTGGCTCTCGCCGAGCGCTTCGCGCCGAGGCAGCTGCGCGCCCTCGCGCGAGCGGTGCCGGCGCGCCCCCGCGCCTGGCGCCCCCCCCCGGGGGCGCGCTTCCCCGCGCGCGGCGCCGCCCGGCGAGCCGGGGCTCTGCCGGTGGGCAGCGTGAAACCGGAATTAGTAGGCGACGCGCAGCGCGTCACCGTGGCGGTGGTCACGCC
>CAYVPL010000153.1:0-6506 GCA_964453755.1 uncultured Planctomycetales bacterium | reverse complement strand
CTGCGCGCCGTGGTCTGGCGCCGGAACACCCAGGCCGGGCCGGTTCTGCTCTTCCTGCAGCCCTGGCAGCGGGTGCCGACCACGCGCTGGCGCATCCCCGACTTCCAGGACGAACTGCCGGCCTTCGAGGCCCCGCGCTTCGGTTCCTGAGCCCTTCTGCTGCTAGCATCGGGGGGCCATGAGATCCTTCACCCTCCTCACGCTCACCGCCGCGACCCTCGCCGCCGCGGCCCTCGCAGCCCCCCGGCTGCTGCCCGATGCGGCTGCGGCGCCGGCGCCCCAGATCGGCGGGCAGATGCCCGAGTTCGACGCCCTCAAGTGGTACAACACCGTGCCGCTGCAGGTTTCCGATTTGCAGCACAAGGCGGTGCTGATCGAGGTCTTCCGCACCTGGTGAGGCCCTTGCAAATCCCAGGTCCCCGAGCTGAACCGTGAGTTCGCCGAAGGGGAAGAAGAAGGCCTGATGGTGATCAGCATCACGGACGAAGAAGTCGGACTGGTGGACGACTTCATCGCCGACTTCCAGGTCACGCATCCGCTGGTGATTCTCAAGAGCGGCGAACTCGAGAAACTGATCGGCGTTCAGGGCTTCCCGACCAGCGCCGTTTTCAGCAACGGTGAGATGATCTGGACCGGCCATCCTTCCTCAGCCAGCAGCGCAGTTTCCAAGGCGCTGAAGGCCGCCAAGAAGGGCAGCGTCTATCCGAAGAGCCTGGCCAAAGCGCGCCAACTGATCAAGGCCAACCAACAGGCCTCGGCCTACGCCGAAGTCGTCAAGGCTCAGGCCAAGATGACGGGCGACGACGCGGCCTGGGCTGCGCGCGTCAAGACTTGGCTGGAGGAGGAATCCGTGGCGGCGCTGGCCGGCGCCAAGGCCGAAGTGGAGAGCGGGTACTACTACCGCGCCTTCGAGCGCGTGAAAGGTTTTGGCAGTGAGGATTCGACCCTGCCGAATGCGGAAGAGATCCGCGCGTGGGTGACCAGCCTCGAGGCGGGGACTCCCGAGTGGAAGAAGGAGCTCAGTGGAGGCAAGAGTTTCGAGGAGGCTGTGGCCTTCGAGAAGGCTCTGGAATACACGGAGGCCTTCAAGACCTACAAGTCCCTGATGGGCAAGGCCAAGGGCACCAAGATCGCCGCCAACGCCGAGAAGGCCGCGCGCGCGATCCTGGAGGGATTCAAGGCCGGCTACAACCCGAACTGCGAAGCCTGCGACTACAAGGAGCACCGGGCCTGCACCCGGCACCGCGAAGACTTGAAGTTGTAGCCTGTTCCGGATTGGGAAAATGTCCAAATAAATACCTGGACATATGGTCTAGGGTGGCCTAAATTGGGCCATCATGATCACCATCCTCACCTCCCTCGCCCTGAGCCTAGGCTTCCAGGGTGCCCCGGCCCAAGAGCCCAAAACCCTCATCGAGACCGCCCAGGCGGCCGGTCGCTTCAGCACGCTGCTCACGGCCGTCGAGGCCGCCGGGCTGGTCGAAACCCTCTCCGGCAAAGGGCCGTTCACCGTCTTCGCGCCTACGGACGAGGCCTTCGCGGCCCTGCCGGCCGGCACCCTGGACATGCTCCTCAAGAAGGAGAACCGGGAGTTGCTGCGCACCGTGCTCACCTACCACGTCGCCTCCGGCTCCGTCCTGGCGAAAGATGCCGTGGCGGTCGCCAAGAAGGGCGGATCCGTGACGACGGTCGCGGGACAGCGCCTCAGCGTCCAAGCCCTCAAGTCGGGCGTGAAGGTCGGGGAAGGCAACGTTGTGACGGCGGACATCGTCTGCTCCAACGGCGTGATCCACGTGGTGGACAAGGTTCTGCTGCCCAGCCTGCAGAACGTCGTCGAGCTGGCGGTTGCCGCCGGCCAGTTCAAGAGCTTGGCCAAGGCCATCGAAACCGCAGGCCTGGTCGAGGCTTTGCGCGCGCCCGGTCCGTTCACGGTGTTCGCTCCGAACGACGCGGCCTTCGCGGCGCTGCCGGCCGGCACCGTCGAGAATCTCCTCAAGCCCGAGAGCCGCGACCAACTGGTGGCCATTCTGAAGCTGCACGTGGTCTCCGGCCGCATGTTCGCGGACCAAGTCGTGGCGGCGAAGGAACTGACCACTCTCCAGGGCAAGACCCTGGCGGTGGTGGCGAGCGAAGCCGGTGTGACCGTGGGCGGCGCTCAGGTCCTCAAGACGGACCTGCAAGCCCGCAACGGCGTCATTCACGTGATCGATCGCGTGCTGCTGCCCTAGCAGGACGCTGAACTTCGGCGGCAGGGAGCACCGTCTTCCTGCCGCCTTTTTTTCCTCGGTATTCCTCCACGCACCATGATCGCCTCACTCCTCATCGTTGGCCTGCAATCGGCGCCTCTCGACCCCGCGGCCCTGACGGAACTGCACGCCCGGCGCGCCGCTGCGGCCGCCGACATTCAACAATCCCTCGCTGCCGTCGCCGACGCCTCCGACGAAGCTGCCGTCGCGGCTCTCCTGCGTTGCGCTGACGGCGTGGCCCTGAGCGATCTGGGTGCCAGCGTGAGCTCGCATCTCCGCGCGGCCGCGGCCTTGGCGCCCGCCTTCGCGCCGCCTGCCGCCGCCCGCGACTATCTGCGGCGGGCCCTCGTGGAGGCAGGTCAGAACCTCGCCTTCCGTCCCGTGGCTGAGGCGCCGGTGCCCGCCGGATTCCCCGATTTCACTCCGGCGGGGGAGATGCTGCTCCTGGAATATCCCGCCGTGCGCCTCGCGCGCGTGCCGATGAGCCGCAGCGGCAACGGCGCATTCTGGAGTCTCTTCCTGCACATCCAAGGCGCCGACATCGCGATGACCGCGCCCGTGCAAATGGATTATGCGGCGGGCGCCCAGAACGGCGCCGCAGAGCCCGCCAGCATGGGCTTCTTGTACGACTTGCCTGAGCGCGGTCCCGCCGGCAACTTCGGCAAGGTCGAGGTGCTCGATCAACCGGCGGTGACGGTGCTCTCCATCGGTCAGCGCGGCTGGGTCGACGTGGAGCAGATCGAGGCCCTGGATCGGATGCTGCGCGATCGCCTGGCTGCCGAGTACCCGGACTGGGAAGTTGCGGGAGCGCTCCGCGTGCAGGAGTACAACAGCCCGTCCGTCCGCGGCACGCGCCGCTTCTTCGAGGTGCAGCTGCCCGTGCGCCCGATCCCGGCCGCGACCGCCGCTACAGGGTGAGCTTGCGGTACTTGCCGGCGGTGGATTCCTTGCCCAGCCCGGCGGCGGAGCGCTTCTCCTCGCGCCACTCGGCGTAGTCCGTGTAGGTGCCGGTGAAGAATTCGACTTGGCCGTTGCCTTCGAAGGCGAGGATGTGCGTGCAGATCCGGTCCAGGAAGTAGCGGTCGTGGCTGACCACGAACATGCAGCCCGGATAGTGCTCGATCGCTTCTTCCAGCACGCGGGTGGTGGGCAGGTCGAGGTCGTTGGTCGGCTCGTCGAGAATGATCAGGTTGCCGCCGAGGCGCAGCATCTTGGCCAGTTGGACGCGGTTGCGCTGCCCGCCTGACAACTGATCCACGGTTTTCTCCTGCTCGGTGCCCTTGAAGGCGAAGCGGCTGACGTAGGCCCGCGACGGAATCTCGCCGACGCCGAAGGGCAGGAACTCCAGGCCGTCGGTGATCTCCTCGAAGACCGTCTTCTTGCCGGACAATTCCATGCGCCGCTGGTCTACGTAGCAGACCTCGACCGTCGGGCCGAGCTCGATGCTGCCGGAGTCCGGCTGATCGAGGCCCGCGATCATGCGCATCAGCGAAGTCTTGCCGGCGCCGTTCGGACCGATCACGCCGACCAGCGCGGCCGGCGGCAAAGTCAGGGAAAGCTCGCGGAACAGCACCTGCGGGCCGTAGGCCTTCGAGACTTTCTTGAGCTCCAGCACCTTGTTGCCCAGGCGCGGGCCGGGCGGAATCACCAGATCCACCGTGTCCGGCTTGAGATCGCGCTGCTCGTCCACCAACTGGTCGTAGCGCGTCAGGCGGGCCTTGTTCTTCTTGCTGCGCGCCTTGGCGTTCTGGCGCACCCACTCGAGTTCGCGGTGCAGGCGCTTGAGTCGTTTCTCTTCCTGCCGGTCGAGCGTGGCGATCTCCTTTTCCTTCTGCTCCAGATAGGCCGAATAGTTGCCTTTGTAGGGGCTGCAGACGCCGCGCTCGACTTCCAGCATCCACTCGACGACGTTGTCCAGGAAGTAGCGATCGTGCGTGATGACGATCACCAGTCCCTTGTACTCCATGAGATGGTGCTCGAGCCAGGCCACCGTGTTGGCGTCGAGGTGGTTGGTCGGCTCGTCCAGCAGCAGGATGTCAGGCGCCTCGATCAGCGTGCGGCACAGCGCCACGCGCCGCGCCTCGCCGCCGGACAGGACGCCGCACTTGCGGTCCCAGGGCGGCAGCTGCAGCGCGTCCGACGCCACTTTCTGGTGCAGATCCACGTTCCACAGATCGTGCAGGTCGATCTCCGTCTGCAGGCGATCGAACTCCTCCGTCAGGCGCTCGAGCTCGGCGCCTTCGGCCGTGCCCATCAGCCCGCAGACCTCGTTGTAGCGGTCGGTGATGGCATGCACGTGCGCCACCGCGCCGTCGAGCACCTGCTTCACCGTCAGATCAGGATCGAGGCGCGGCTCCTGGGAGACGTAGCCCAGCGTGCGGCCGGGCAGTTGGATGCGCATGCCCTCGAAGTCCTTGTCCTCGCCGGCCATGATCCGCAGCAGCGTGGATTTGCCGGATCCGTTCGCGCCGATGACGCCGATCTTCGCGCCCGCGTAGAAGGACAGCGTGACGTCCTTCAGCGCCTGCGCGCGATCGTAAAACTTGTTCAGGCGGATGACCTGAAGCGCAAATTCGTTCTGGTTCTCCGTCATGGCAACCCGCCATTTTAGCCTTCGGACTCGGCAGCGGCGAGTTCCCGCAGTTGGCGCTCGATGGACGCGGCTGGCACGAGGGCGCCGCTCCGGCTGCCCGGGCAGAAGGATTGCACCTCGCGGGCGTAGGCGGCGCGGCTGCGCAGCAGTTCGGGCCAGAAAGGCCAGGTGCGGCACTGGACGGGTTTGACCTCGTGCACCGAGCAGGAACTGCCCTTCAGGAACACGCAGGCGCCTTGCGCGAAGCGCAGGCCCCGGTAACCGTCGGCGTCGGCTTCGGTAAACCGGTCCTGGAACTCCTGCAGCTCCAGACCCAGGTGCCGCGCCAGATCCCGCTGCTCGCGCTCGTTCACGGCCACGTGGGCGATCTCGCCGGGGCTGCCGGGCTCGCCGCGCGCGTGGCAGCACTTGCCGCACTGGGTGCAGCCGAAAGGCAGGCCGTCTTTCCACCACGCCGGCATGTCCATTAGGCTACCCTGATCCCGCGCGCATGTTCGAGCCCCTGGAAATCCGCATCGAGCGCGACGGCACCCAGAGTGTCGTCCGCCTGCCCGGCGAGACCGCCTTGGTCGGCCGCGGCTCGGACTGCGACGTCCGCCTGGAAGATCCGCTGGCCTCGCGCAACCACTGCCGCTTCGAGCGCCTGGGCCGCGAGGTCTTCGTGGTGGATCTCGGCTCAGCCAACGGCACCTGGGTGGACGGCGTCAAGGTGGACCGGCGCTCGGTCGGGCCGCACCACGCGGTGCGCATCGGCGGCACCATCCTGCGCCTGGTCGGCAGTTTCGCCGATCGGCTGGCCGCGGCCGAGTCCACGCAGACGCAGCAGGTCAGCCGCGAGCGCGAGATGCTCGACATCGTGCTCTCCGTCGCGCGCGCGCTGGAGCAGGAAGAGCGCGCCGAACGCGTCGCCGCGCTGCTGATCGACGCCGCCGTCTCGCTGACGCGCGCCGAGCGCGGCTTCGTCTTCTTGCTGGAAGACGGCCGCACCTCGCTGGCGCTGGGCCGCAACTTCGCGCGCGAGGCGGTGGCCGCGCCCGAGACCAAGATCTCCCGCACCCTGCTGCAGAAGGCGCTGATGGCGCCGCGTCCGACTCTGCTGCAGGACGCGGCCTCCGACGGCGAATTCGCCGGCGTGGCCAGCATTTCCGACCTGGGCCTGCGCTCCCTGCTGGCCGTGCCGCTGCGCGGGGCCGGCCGCGTGCTCGGCCTGCTGCTCGTGGATCACCGCCTCGCGAGCGGCGCCTTCCGCGAGGACGACGTCGCGCTGTTGGCGGGCATCGCCGCCCACGCCGGCGTGCACCTGGCCGCGGCGCAGGATCGCCGCGAAATGCACAGCCTGCGGCGCCGGCTCGGCGGCCTGCAGCGGGAACTCGGCCGCCGCGTGCAGGAACACGGCGAGTTGCCGGCCGGCGACGCGGCCGCCGCCTCGCGCCTGCGGGGCCTGATCGGCGCCTCGCCGCCGATGCAGAAGCTGGCCGCGGAGATGGAGCGCATTTTGCGCACCGAGGTGCCCGTGCTGATCCACGGCGAGAGCGGCACCGGCAAGGAACTGGTGGCGCGCGCGCTGCACGAGCACGGTTTGCGCGCCAGCCGCGCCTTCGTCATCGAGAACTGCGGAGCGCTGCCGGACACCCTGCTGGAGTCGGAACTGTTCGGCCACGTCAAAG
>CAYVPL010000152.1:0-6539 GCA_964453755.1 uncultured Planctomycetales bacterium | reverse complement strand
GTTCACAGTCTCCAGGGTGTCCGTTCAGCTCTAGGGACTCAAGTATATAAGTCCCAAAGGAAGCGCCCGCTCCGGGTTTCCCGGGAGCGGGCGCTTAGCGGCAGGCGCCGCGTCGCGTTACGGAATCGCGACGTTCACGCGGGTCGAGAGACCTTTCGTGGTCTGGCCCGCGTTCTCGAAGAAGGCCTGCAGGTAGATCGTCTTGCCGGACAGGTTGCTGTTGCTCGGCAGGGTGATCTGGCCGTTGAAGCGGCCGGCAGCGTCCAGCGTGAAGGTGGCCAGGGTGGTGAGCGTTCCGCCCAGTTCCAGCACGCCGCCCAGGTTCGGATCCACTTGGAAGATCTTGGTGTCCGAGTACCACAGGGTCACGTTGTCGTTGGCCGGGCCGCAGGCGCTGATGTCCATCGAGCCGCCCAGGGCGGGCGTGCCGCTGACCTTGATCGCGGTCTCGGTGAAGCGGTAGCTCGCGTCCACGGCCGGAGTCAGCACGCGCTGCACCGTGTTGCCGGTCCAGACGATCTCGACGTAGTCCACGGCCGTGTCGGCGCCCAGGCCGATGAACGCGGCCGGCTCGTCGGTGTTGCAGAAGCCCTTGCCGGCGCTCAGCATCTTGTGCACCTTGCGGCCGCTCGG
Source organism: uncultured Planctomycetales bacterium (assembly GCA_964453755.1). Taxonomy (GTDB): domain Bacteria; phylum Planctomycetota; class UBA1135; order UBA1135; family UBA1135; genus JAQBVK01. The sequence continues at coordinate 5,906 of CAYVPL010000152.1, read as the reverse complement.
CAGGACCGCCGAGATCTTGGCGCCGATGCCGAAGCGGTTCGAGTTCACGCCCTCGACGGCCACCTTGATGCGGTGGTTGTTGTTGCCGCGGCTGATGAACAGCGAGTTCGTGCCGTTCGAGTTCGGGTAGCTGGGCGGGCCGCCGTTGCAGAAGTAGACGTCCGGCCACAGGTCGCCGTTGACGTCGGCGACGGGCTGGCCGTGGCAGCGCGTGAGTCCGGGCGAGTTGACGAAACTCTTGGTCGAGTAGTCGTAAACCTTGAGGCTGTTGTTGTAGGGCGCCGTGAGGTAGAAGACGTCCTTCTGGATGGACGCCGAGTGGCCGGTGCCGAGCAGCAGGTCCGGGAAGCCGTCCATGTCCATGTCAGCCACGTTGTGGCCCATGATGTCGTGCTGCTTGATGCCGCTGTTCAGAGTCACCTTGCGGAAGGTGCCGTCGCGGTTGTTCAGGAAGAACTGGGTCCACAGACGGAAGCGCGGGACCACCAGGTCCTGGAAGCCGTCGTTGTTCATGTCTTCCAGCACCACGCCGAAGTTGTTGTCGTCGCAGATGAAGCCCGACTGGGTGTGGATGTCGGTGAAGTTGCCTGCGCCGTCGTTGAGCCACAGGACCGCCTCGCCTTCGAAGTTCGACACGCCGATGTCCGGGAAGCCGTCGTTGTTGACGTCGCCCGAGCTGCAGTGGCGGGAGTCCGCGAACTGGTTGATGCCGACGGCGTTCGTCACGTCGTAGAACATGAAGTTGCCCAGGTTGGCCATGAAGGTGTCCTGGGGGTACACGCTCTGCCCGTTGTTCGGATCCGGGTAGATGTTGTTCGGCATGAACAGGTCCAGAAGGCCGTCGCCGTTCGCGTCCAGCGCGGTGGCGCCGAAGGAGCAGTTGTTCAGGTTGACGAGGTCCCCACCGAGGCCGATCGAGAACACGTCGGTGAACGTGCCGGTCGTGCTCAGGTCGTTGCGGTACATCCGGTCCTTCTGGGGGCCGATGAAGCCGCCGTTCGGGATGTAGATGTCCAGGTCCCCGTCGTTGTCGAAGTCGGCGGCCACGATGCCGGACTCGGCCCGGTTGTCGTGGGGCAGGCCCCAGGCGATGGTGACGTCAAGGAAGGTGCCTGGGTTGGCAGGATCCTGGCGGAACATCGCGTCCACGCCGGAATTGCTGGTGGAGTAGATGTCGATCAGGCCGTCACGGTCGAAGTCGACCATGGCCGCTCCGCGACCCCAGCCGTCGTGCAGAACGCCCGCAGCGGCGGCAGTGTCATCGAATTTGACCCCGTGGTCCTGAGCAGCGCAGATGAGGAGGGGGAGGATGTAGGAAATCATGGCAGTAAGGCGGAGGGGATGCTCCGACCTAGATATAGTACGCCAAAATCGCCCATCCGGTTCCCTAAAAATACTGATGGATCGGGGGGAATTGGGCGTATTCCACGAATCGCCAGGGCTGTCATTTCTGGCCTCGGCGACCACCACCCCTAGGGGATCTTCCCGTCCCAAAGCCCACGAAACCCCAGTGCTAGCCCTTCTGCTCCTCTCGCCCCTCGTCTGCCAGCAGCCGGACCGGCTGGAACAGCTCTGCCAAGACCTGGATTCGCAGCGCGAAATCCTGCACGTGCCGGGCATGGCCCTGGCCGTGGTGCAGGACGGGAAAGTGATCCTGGCGCGCGGCTTCGGCAAGGCCGACCTGAAGAGCGGCGCCGAGGTGAAGCCGGATTCCTTGTTCGCGATCGGTTCAACCACCAAGGCCTTCACGGCCGCGCTGGCCGGCATGCTGGTCGCCGAGGGCAAGATGTCCTGGGACGATCCGATCACGCAGTACCTGCCCCAGTTCAAGCTGCCGATCCGCGGCGCCGACGCGGACGCGCAGGTGACGCTGCGCGATCTGCTCTGCCACCGCACCGGTTTCACGCGCACGGACATCCTGTGGGCCAGCGGGCGCGCGAGCGCGCAGGAAATCCTCACGGCCTCCCTGCAAGCCGAGCCCTGGTCCGACTTCCGCGAATCCTGGCACTACAACAACGTGATGTTTCTCGCCGCCGGCGAGGCAACGGCGGCCGTGGCAAAAACCGCGTGGACCGACCTCCTCCGCCAGCGGATTCTCAAACCGCTGGGCATGAGCTCCACGCACGTCAGCAGCAAGACCGTGCTCGAGGACGAGCGGCTGGTCAGCGGCTACATCTGGGACGAGGATCGCGCCGATTGGCGCGCCCTGCCGCTGCGGCCGGTGGATTCCGTCGCCCCGGCCGGCGTGATCTATTCCAATGTCGAGGACATGTCGCGCTGGGTGCGCTTCCAGCTGGCGCACGGCGCCTGGGAGGGCAAGCAGTTGCTGCCGGCCGAGACGCTGCACGAAACCTGGACCAAGCAGATGAGCATCGGCGGCGGCATGGATTACGGCATGGGCTGGTTCCTGCAGGATTGGAAGGGCCGCAAAGTGGTTCAACACGGCGGCAACATTGACGGCTTCGCCGCGCAAGTGGGAATGATTCCGGAGGCCGGCATCGGCTACGTGCTGCTGTGCAACGTCTCCTTCACGCCGCTGCAGGGCATGTCCATGGGCCTCGTGTGGGAAGCCTTGCTGGGCGAGGCGGCGGCAGAGGGCGCTGCCGATCCCGCGGACGACCTGCAGATTTTCGCCGGCAAGTACGACGCCGATTTCGGCCCCTTCCGCGACGCGGTCTTCGAAGTGCGCGTCGAGCAGGGCAAACTCGGCGTGGACGTGCCGGGGCAGATGTTCTTCACGCTCGCCGCGCCGGATCAGGACGGCAAGCGGTCCTTCGATCTGACCGATCAGATCGCCGTGAGTTTCGACCGCGACGAGACCGGCGCGGTGCGCGCCTTGCGGATGTTCCAGTCAGGCATGGTGTTCCTGCTGCCGCGCCAGGGCGCGGCGCCGGAAGGCTGGCAGCCGCCCATCGAGCCGAAGGCTGCGCAGTTCACTGGACCCTACACTTTTCCGCCGGATCAGAAGGACTGGACGGTGCGCGCGCCGGAAGGCCGTTTGACCATCGAGGTGCCTGGCCAGACCGAATACGAGCTGGCGGCGCCGGACGCCGAGGGCTGGCGCCTGTTCCGCGCCATGCCGGTGGCCAAGGTGCGCTTCGTGCAGGACGCGAGTGGCGCGACGACCGCGCTGGAGTATGCACAAGGCGGCGAACTGCTGACCCTGCCGCGCAACGGCGAGGCGCCGGCGGCCGAGGCCTTGCCGAGCCTGGAGGAACTGCGCGCCCTCTTCGACGAAGCCGGGCGCGCGCAGGCCTTCGAGAAGCTCGGCGGGCTGCGCCTGCGCGGCACGACACGCTTCGTGCACGGCGGCGCCGCAGGCAGCTATCAGCTGCTCCTGGCCGCCGACGGCCGCGAACGCCGCGCCATGGACTTGGGCGTCTTCGGCGCGATCCACTCGATGCTGGATCCGCGCGGCGCGGGCAGCAGTTGGAGCGAGAGCGACTTCGAGCCCTATCGCGAACTGGCCGGCAAGGAGTTGCAGCAGGCCGTGCGCATGAGCGAGCGCGACTTGCTGGTCCGCTTCGGCGGCGGCTTCGACGATCCCGCCGTGCTGCGCGTGGACGAGCACGATGGCAGGAAGTACGCGGTGCTGAGCCTCAAGGCCGGCGAACTGGGCGCGATGGCCTGGCTGGATCTGGAGACCGGCGATCTGGCGCGGATGGAGGCGACGCAAGTCGTCCCCGGACTGGGCGGCGTGGTCGTCCACTATCGCTTCAGCGAATACCGCGACGTCGGCGGCCTGCGCATTCCGCACAAGAGCGCCTACCAGGAAGAAAACAACGGCCGCATCGAGACGATCCTCACTTCAGTCGAGACCGGGGTGAAGTTCGACGAGAAGGAATTCGGGCGCCCGGCCCCGCGTTAACCGCGCACGGCCCTAGGCCTTCGGCGCCTCGCCTTCGTCCGTCACACCGGCGGTGATGGCAAGGCGCAGCGCGTCTTCGACTTTCATGTCCAACTGCGTGATGCGCTCGCGCGGCACGAAGACCATGAATCCGCCGATCTGGTAGGACATCGGCAGGAAGACGGCGATGCGATCCGCGTCGCGCTTCTGCGACGTCAGGCCGGCGGCGTCCTCGTGCGTGACGAAGCCGAGCATGCGGATCTCCGGCGTCACGTCCACCGTCACCACGCGGCCGATGCCCTTCTTCTTGCCGGAGAAGAATGACATGAGGTCCCGCACCGAGCCGTAGATGGTCTTCACCAGCGGGATGCGATCGAGCCACTTCTCGAATTTCTCGAGCAGATACTGGCCGACGTAGGCGTTCATCATCGCGCCGACGCTCGCCACTGCGACGATGCCGAGGATCAGGCCAAAACCCGTGAAATACCAGGAGTCCGGAAGTGCCAGGTTCCACAGCCAGTGGAAGAGGCGCTCGACGCTGGCCAGCAGCCAGTAGAGCGCGTAGAGCGTCAGCGCCAGCGGAAGGACGAATGTCAGCCCGCTCAGAAACAGGGCAAGCAGCCGCTTCAACACTTAACTGACGACTCCCTCGAGGCGCTCGAAGTGCGCGAACTCCTTTTGGGTCTCGGCGAGATTCCTGAGCGGCTGGAAATCACAGCAGGCGGCGAAGGCGCCCCAGAGTTCCATCACGCGCGGATTGGCATGCGCAGAGCGCGCCGCGTCTTCACTCTTCCAGGAGGCGATCTCGATCAGGCTGCCGTCGGCGGCCTTCATCAGCAGCACGGGGTGATCGGTGGCAAGGCCTTCCTGGCGCAAGGTCGGCACGTGGCGCTGGACCAGGGCCAGCACCGCTGCGTCCTGGCCGGGCTTGGGCTTGTAGACGGCCACGTAGGTGACGGCTCGGTTCATGACGGGCTCCTGCTCTCACGATACCCTGGCGGCATGAAAGTCGCCGCGCTCCCGCTGGCAGTCGCACTGCTGCTCCTGCCTTCCTGCTCTCAGAACCCGATGTCCGGGCTGTCCGCCTTCGAGGGCGAGTGGGCCGGCACGCACAAAATCCTCGGCGAGGAGGGCGAGCACGCCGCCAGTTACTCCGTGCGCCGCGAAGGCGAAGCCCTGATCTGGGACTTCCAATCCGGATTCGGCGGCGGCTTCACCGGCCGCGCGCAGCAGCGCTGGGACGCCGCCTCCGGACAGTTGGTGGAGAACTGGACCGATTCCACCGCTCCGGATGCCCCCATGGAAATCCGCGGCAGCTTCGACGCGAAGACCGGAGTGATGCTGATGACCGGCCAGGCGCCGAACTGGTCCACGGGCGCGCTGGCGGAGTATCAGCACGAAACCACGCGCATTTCGAAGGACGAGTGGAAGTACGTGATGCGCCAGCAGCAGGCCGGCGGCGATTTCCTTGAGGTGATGTGGATTCACATGAAGCGGAAGTGAGGGCGGGCGGCTAACATTTCCCGCTGCATGAACGACAGCGCCGACCGCATTCTCGACGTCGCCCGCGCCGCGGGCCGCCGCGCCGCCGGCGTCTGCCGCGCGGTGCTCGCCGCCTCCGCGCCCGGCGCGATGGCCAAGGGCGACGACAGCCCGGTGACGGTGGCGGACTACGGCTCGCAGGCGGTGATTCTCGACGCGGTGCGCGCGGCTTTTCCGCAGCACGGCATCATGGCCGAGGAAGGCGCCGCGCATCTGCGCGCCAATTCCGGCGGCGCAGGCGCCGCGCAATTGTCGAAGGTGGTCGGCGACGCGCTGGGGCGGCCCGCGGGCTTCGAGGAGATCTGCGGCATGATCGACCACGCCGGCGGCGCGGGCTCCGAGCTGACATGGTGCATCGACCCGATCGACGGCACCAAGGGCTTCCTGCGCCGCGAGCAATACGCGGTGGCGATCGGCGTGCTGAAGGCGGGCCGGCCGTGGGCCGGTGTGCTGGTGTGCCCGAATCTGCCGGTGGATCTCTCACAACCGCAGGGCCAATTGGGCCTGATGTTCGTGG
>CAYVPL010000151.1:0-6574 GCA_964453755.1 uncultured Planctomycetales bacterium | reverse complement strand
GCCGGCGCTGGCCGCGGCCAGGAGGACGATCGTCAGTCCGCTCCTCGCCTGCATCGTGGCCATGGCCCCGATTCATCCTCGGACTCGCGGGCGCAGCGCTTGAGCCGCTTCGTTCCAGCGTCGAGGCGAAAAAGAAAGCCCCGGCAGCGGATGCTGCCGGGGCTGGGATGCGGCCGTTCAGCCGCGAGTTCGCGCGCGAACTAGAGCGTGATCGTGTTCGTCGCCGTGCAGGTGCCGACGTCCACCGCTTGCACCGTGCGGCCGCAGGCGCCCGCCGGAGCGTTGAAGCTCAGTTGCGCGACGCCCGAGCCGTTGGCGCTCAGGATCGTGGCGAGGGTCGGGTTGGAGATGCCCAGCACGAGGCCGTTGCAGGGGTTGCCGGTGCGGGTGTAGGAGCCGGCCGGGCCGTAGAGGACCGGAACCGGGCCGTTCGGGGTCGCGCCGGTGATGCGCAGGGTCATCGCGCCGGGGCAGCTGCCTTGCTTGGAGAGGACCGGGCCGCTGGCGCCGCCGCCGAAGACGTGGTTGTCAATGATGGTGCTCCACGACCAGACGTTGCTCTGGATCGTGAGCGAACGGATGTCCGGGGCGGAGTAGCTGAAGGCCACTCCCGCGGCGTTCGGCACTGCGATGCCGGCGGCGGTGTGGATCAGCGCGCCGTTGCTGTCGTAGATGTTGATGGTCGTGTTGTCCGCGTAACCGTCGAAGGCGTGGAGCGTCAGGGACATGGACTGCACCGCCACGTCGTACTTCATGATCAGCTGGCCGTCGCCGGAGTTGGCGAGGATGTCGCGGCTGGGCTGGCCGTAGTAGCCGGCGTCGTTCCACTGAATGCTGTTGCTATTGCAGGCGTAGATGCAGCCGTCGAGCACGAGGCCAGGTCCCTGGCCGCTCACCGAGATGGTGTTCTCGTCCAGGTAGGTGGAGCCGACGTTCTCGGCGCCGCCCGGCGAGAGAACGTAGGTCTCGAAGGACTCCGTCGTGGAGGCGTTGAGCACGCCGCCGCCCGCGGAGGTGGTCGGAACGTAGGTGCCGGGGCCGGTGCGCGGCGGGGCGTTGAAGGGGGCTTGAGCGCTGAGCGCGCCCGTGAGCAGCAGGGAGGCGGACAGGCCGCCGAAGAGGGTGAGCGATTTCATGGAGATTACGGGGGAAAGGGGAAGGGCGGCGGAATGGAGTGACCGCCTGACTAAAAGTAGCACAGAAATGGGCGGGCGGTGGTATGTCGCAGCGAGGATCGGCCCAAGGCTCGCCCTCGATCGGCTCCTAAGATGCTTCGGCAACCGCGCCCGCCGCGCGGAACCGGCCTTCACAGTGACCCCACTTTTACCGATCTTCTCCGCCCTGATCGCCCTGCCGGCGGCCGTCGCGCAGGAGGCGTCCCCCGCCGCTCCGCAGCAGCGCGGCCAGGGACTGCACGGCTACATCGGCTACGAGGCCAGCGAGCCGGCGGACCGCGCCGAGTTTGGCATGGGCATGGGCTTCTACTCGGCGGCCTGGTCGCTGATCGATCAGCCGCTGGCGCATTTCCAGATCGGGCTCGCGAGCGGGTGGATCGTGCCGGACAACTCGGACAATCGGGATCGTCCGCTCGCGCCAGTCGGCACCCTTGCCCGCGACCATTGGCCCGAGCGCGGGCCGACCTGGGACAGCGTCTTTCAGACCGTCGAAGGCGGCTTGGGTTACTGGAACGGCAATCGCTTTCGCTACGGCCCGCCCAAGTTCAGCATGAACGCCACGCCCCAGTGCTACGACTATGAGGTGGGCTCGCCGGGTTGGTCGTTCTTCTACGACACGGAGGCGCTGCCGGATGCGCGCCTCGGGATTGCGCAGCTGAGCAATCGCCTGCTGATTCCACCTGACGCGCTGCCCTTCGAAGGATCTCCGGATGGGAAATTCTTCGGCTACACCTACATGGCCTTGCCCTTCACGGCGCCGGTGCCGAGCGAAAACGGGAAAGCTCCGATCGGCGATCAAGCATGGACCTGCTTTCTGAGCACGGCCAACTTCAAGGGGCCGATCGCCTACTACGTGCCGGAAACTTGGAGCAAGATCGGCGATCTCTTTCAATACGAGTTCATCCACGGGCGCGGCCTCGACGCGCGCCCCGGGCACATGGGAGGCGGCGCGATGGAGATCAACACCGTGCCGCAGATCGTCGGGCATGACCGCGCCGGCGTCGGTTACTCGAAGATCCCGGCGCTGCGCTTCCCGGTGGACGCGCGCGGCCGCGCGGTGCTGGTGCAGGACGTGACTTACTACTCGAAGGCCGCGCTCTACGACGACTTCCTTGCGTGGCGCGAGGGCGGGCCGGCGCCAAGCGGGAAATTCAAGGCGGAGGGCGCCTTCGTGGCCAAGTTGAGCACGCGCACGCCGGGCTTCGATCAGGACGATCTGCCGATCGAAGGCGTCGCCAGCACCTTCGACACGCAGGTCTTCGACGACAACACCTGGGGACTGGTGTGGAAGAAGGGCGGCCATGCGCCGCGCGGGCAGTTTCCGCAGTACTTCAAGCACGCGGACGGCAAGCGCGTGGCCGTCGCCGAGCAAGACGTCCCGCGCGCGACCGGCCTGCGCGAGGCGGCGTTCGCGCTCGCCGAGCGCGGCGCTCCGTTCACTTCGCCGAACGCCGGCGCTTGGGCGCGGCCCGGGCCGAAGTCGGAGCCGCTCACGGCGATCCTCGGCGACGGATCGAAAGTGACTTACTGCTGGTACCGTTTCGTGGACCAACCCGTGTTCCAGCAGTACGCGTGGAGCGCCGCGAAGAAGGCGAAGCTGCAGGCGCTGGTCGAGAACGTGCACCGCGCCTGGCCGATCGATCGCGATTACATGCCCCCACCGACTGCCGGCGAATTGGTGGCTCTCGACCCGGCGCTGTTCGTGACGCCGCCGCCCGGCCTCGAGATTGGTTACGTCCCGGTCGTGACGCGCCAGGAAAACGCGCCGCGCTGAAGTGGCGCGGGCCAGCCGCTTGCCCACTCCCCATCCCCAGCAGGCGGCGTTATCCTTTCGGACCCTCGGGGCCGGCGGCGGCCTCACGGGCAGATAGCTCAGCTGGTAGAGCAATGGATTGAAAATCCATGTGTCGCCGGTTCAACTCCGGCTCTGCCCACCAAGACCGACGGACGAGGCGCCTAACTGGCCGCTTCGTCCGTCTTTTTCTTGGCGCCGCCGGCGACCATCGCGGTCCAGTCCGGGGCGATCGTCGCTCCCGTGGCGCCGACCTTCGGCGTGACCAGGGGCTTGGCCGCCGGAGCCGCGGGCGCCTTCACAGCTGCCGGAGCGGGCGCTGCCGCCGGGGCCGGCGATGCCGGCGCAACCGACCGTCGCGACGCCGTGACCGGCTCGCGCTCGGCCTCCACCGTCAGCGATTCCTCCGCGTCCAGGCCGTGCGCCGCGTCGCCGTTGCGCTGACCAGGGACCTCGTCCGATCCGGAATCGGCGCCGGCGCCCTCGCCGCCCGCCTCTCCTGCATCGGCAAAGGGCGAAGGCTTCGCGCCCCCGCGCCGTCCGCGTCCGCCGCGCCGACCGCGGCGCCGCGCGCGCTCTTCGGGCACAGCGGCCGCGCCGCCTTCGGCTGGCGCGCCGGCAACGTCCGCGTTCGGATCGTCGGCATTGTCAACCGAGGAATTGTCAGAGAGCTCGGCGGTGACCGCTTCACCCTCCGCCTCGTCGTCGCCGTCGGCGTCCTCGCCTTCCGCCAGGATCGGCAGCGGCTCGAGCAGATGCGCAGTCCCGCCCGCCTCGGCGGCCACGGCGCCCGCGCCTCCGCGGCGGCGGCGCCGGCGGCGGCGGCGTCCCCGGCCCGCGCCGGCTTCGCCTTCTTCCAGGCCCGGCTCGGCGGCAGCCGCAGCGCCTGCAGCCACGGCCGGCATGCCCGGCAGCGCCACGCGGCCCAGGCGCTTGGCCGGGGGCAGGTTCTCGAGCGGCGCGTCTTCGCCCGCGGCGGCCGTTTCGCCTTCCTCGGTCTCGTCCGCATCGCCGGCGCGGCCCGCGCCCTCGACGGTCGAGCGCTCGTCCTCGTCGTGATCCACCGTCGCGAAGGAATCGGCGCTGCCCGCGCTCGGCACGGTGTCAAACAGCGGCTCGGTTCCCGGCTCGACGCCGAGGAAGCGGCAGATGAAGCCGTCCACCTCGTTCAACGCCAGCAGCGTCATCTCCAGCATGTCGGTGGCGCGCGCGCGCGTGCTCACGTCCGGAGCGCGCAGCAGCAGCAGGCCGCCGGAGTTGCGGTCCACGCCGAACACCTTCACCAGGCCGCGGAAACGCGCCGAGTAGTCCTGCCAGTTGCCGGTCTTGCACTCCAGCCAGAACATGCGGTTCTCGACCACCGCCATGATGTCGGCCTCGAACTCGCGGCCGTCGGGCAGCGCGCCCTTGACGTTGTAGAGCAGCTGGCAGCGCGCCGGACTGACGTGCGCGCGCAGGCGCTTGCTCATCATCATGCTGACGTAGATCTCGAGCCAGCCGCCGGTCAGGAACTGCCCGACCTTGCCGTCCTTCGTCGGGATCACGCGCAGCGCGCGCTTCGGCGAGCGGTGGTAGTAGAAGTCCTTCAGCATCCCGTGCCGGTGCAGCAGGGTGCCGAATTGCACCGCGGAGGAGCGCTCCGCGTCGGTCATGTGCTCGATCTCGAACTTCGAGCCGCGGCCGCTCGCGACCAGGCGCTTGACCTTCTCGTAGAAGGGCGAGAGCAGGTCGAAGTGCGTGCCGAGGTGGCGGGCCAGGTGCTCGAAGGCCTCGTTGCGGTTCAGGTCGTCCTGGCCTTCGTAGACCAGTACGCCGCGCTCCCGCAGATGGTCCACCAGCGGGCCGGTGGGCGCGTCCTCGGGCGGTGGCCGCGGGGTGCGCGGCCGGAAGGACTCGAGCGGCACCGCCTCCTGGGTGAGGGCGATTTCCGCCTCGTCCCCGGGCTGGTGGAACACCGGCTCCGGCCGGGGCCCGCGGTCGTCCCGCGAACCGCGCTGATCACGCTGATCGCGCCCGTCGCGGTAATCACCGTGGTCCTGGTGACCACCCTGGCCGCCGCGGCCCCCGCGGCGCCGACGGCGGGGCCGCCCCTCCTGGCCGTGGCCGTCGGAGGAGGTCGTGTAATGTTCGGGAGCGTGCGATGCAGGGGTCGAGGAGGCGGAGGCGGTTCTTGAACCACCACCCGTGCCACCCATCGACTCACGGAGCGTCCGGATCTCGTTGTGAAGAGCCCGAATCTCCCGGATCAGGTCTTGAACCGTAGAGAGGGCTTGATCCGGGGAGCGCTCCGTTCCTGCGCTATCTTTCTTTGTTGCCGACGCTCCCGAGAAGAGGCGTTGGAACAAGCCCATGCGGTGAAGATTGTGCCTGCCCAGTGCGTTTTCCACAAGCGGAAAGACTGGATTTCCAGGCCGGAGCTCCCCCCGGCAGCGGCCCGCCGTGGGCTAGACTGAGGCCCTGAGGCCCGCCCGCACAAGGGCCGGGACCTGTTCATGAGCCTGCAAGCACGTCAAGCGGACCGTTATCTGCTCTCGGAGCAGGAGAAGACGGCCTTCCAGAAGGAGGGTTACGTCCATCTTTCCGGCGTTCTCGCGGAAGCCGAGATCGCCGAGTTGGAGGCCGTCTTCGAGCGGTTCCGGCGCGGCGAGGTGCCGGTCCGGGGCCGGGACTATTGCGACATGGCCGGGGACTACGCCCGCCAGCCGGCCGACTTCGCGGTCGTGAACATCATGCTCCCCCGGGTCTACCTGCCGTCCTGGCAGGGCAACCTCTACGAGCGCCGCGCCGCCTCCATCGCCGAGCAGCTCTGCGGCCCCGACATGCGCCTGGACTACGACCAACTCCTGGCCAAGCGCCCCGGCAGCCTGGACGCGGTCTTCGCCTGGCACCAGGACCTGGCCTACTGGCCGCTGACGCCGGACACCCGCACCGTCACCTGCTGGCTGGCCATTGACGACGCCACCGAGGAGAACGGCTGCCTCCAGTTCGTCCCCGGCTCGCACCGGGAGCCGGAGCTGCGCCGCCACGCTCCCTTGATGCGCGAGCGCGAAAAGTCGCACACCCTGGTGGCGGAGATGCGCGAGGGCCGCGACCCCATCCTGCCGATGCCGATCCGCCGCGGCGACGTGCTGGCCTTCCGCGAGCGCGTGCTGCACGGCTCGGGCGGCAACCGCTCGGCCGCGTCCTGGCGCCGCGCCTACGTCGTGGCCTTCCGCACCGCCGACACCGTCGCGCGCGAGCGCGCGATCGGCTTCACCCACTCGCACAACGATTCCCCCGCCGCGCTCGCGGCGGTCGCCGCGCTGCGTCCGGCGACGACGCAAGCTTGATTCCGCTGCTCATGCTGGCCCCGCTGCTTGCCGCGCAGGACGACGCGCGTCCGACGAACCATCTGGCCAAGGAGACGAGTCCGTACCTGCTGCAGCACGCGCGCAATCCGGTGGATTGGTATCCGTGGGGCGAGGCAGCCCTGGCGCGCGCGGCGGCGGAGGACAAGCCGATCTTTCTCTCCATCGGCTACTCGGCCTGCCACTGGTGCCACGTCATGGAGCGGGAGTCGTTCGAGAACGAGGAGATCGCCCGGGAGCTCAACGAGACCTTCGTCCCG